>JAUUZS010000281.1 GCA_030589835.1 Cyclobacteriaceae bacterium | reverse complement strand
TACGCATATATATTGCTTCCTTGGCCATGCTATCCGATTGAGGGTCAAAATCTTTTCCGTATTTTTCGTTGATGATTTTAAAAATCCGGTCGGCAGGAACTCCGGCTAGCGAATAAAATTCTTCTGAAGTGAATGCAACATCTTTAGTCGCACAGATTTCCTGCCATGCCTCCAAATGCAAGGGCATCGAATCTACGAGGGTACCATCCAAATCAAATATCAAGGCTTTTGCCTTTGGGTCAACAGTTATTTTTTTCACGTAAATATCTTTATGGGTTGAGGTTCTAATTTCTTTTCAATTGACTGAATCCCTAAAAACGGACTTCACAAAGCTAAACCAGGACATATTCTATTTTTCCAGCAAACCATCTCTCCAAAATTCCATTCTTGATTGATCCTTAACGTTACAGATCAATTTATTTTGAATATGGAATCCCGAACAATAAGTTTTGTTTCAAGATTTATAATTCCCAATTCAGCGATCTCACTTTTCTCAATTTTATTTAAAAGTATTTGAGTTCCCTCTTTACTCATTTCCTCTACGGGTCTTAGTACGGTTGTGAGGGACGGAGTCAGGTAGGCCGTAAATCCCATGTCATCGAAACCTGAAATGGAGATCTCATCCGGCATGGAAATGCCTCTTTCTTTAATTGCTTTCATGGCACCGAGGGCCATTTCATCATTAGAACAAAAAATGGCTGTTGGCGGTTTTTCCATATCCAGCACTGTTTGCATTGCAACATAACCACTTTCGAGGTCATAATTCCCTTTTAAGGAATAGCTTTCATCAAATTCGAGGCCCACTTCGGCCAGTGCATTGATAAATCCCTGCTTTCTTTTATAGGTGGTTCGGAATTCAGGTTTCCCTTCTATAAGGGCAATATTTGTATGGCCCTGATCAATAATAAATTTTGTTAAATTATACGCTCCCGCAAGGTCGTCCGACAATACAGTTGTCACTTTCTGACCGATCACTTCCCGGTTCAGTACTACAATTGGAATGCCTTCGCGCAGCACATAGGCGATGAATTCATCGTCATTGGGGTTTTGGCTCATCACAATTATACCGTCGAAATTTTTGATGGTTATTTGCTGAAAATCCACCAAATCATCAATTGCTTCCACGGCAAGGTTATACTTTCCCTTAATAATACTTTTTACACCCCGAACAGAATTGAGGAAAAAATTTGCAGTGGTCCCTGTTTTTAATGTGGAAAAGAAAAGGCCAATATTGTAGGATTTTGACAGCACCAAACTGCGTGCACTTACGTTTGGACGGTAGTTGTGTTTTTTTGCGACTTCAATAACCCTTTCCTTCGTCTCTTTGCTTATGAGCGAACTATCATTCAATGATCTCGACACCGTGGTGTGAGACACATTAAGCATTTTTGCAATATCCTTTATAGTTATACTCAAAGCCTTAAAATATAGAATTCATCAGTATTTATATAGAATGATTAAATGTGTGAATACTTGAATGTGTAAATGACTATATAGAAAGCCTAACGTATCATTATTCAGCCATTCTATCATTCTATTATTGAATTATTGAATAATAAAAAAGCATGCAGCAAACCATAATCATGATATTGCCACATGCCTGGATTGTGATTTATACGATGTAGGTCGATGAAGCAGTATCGCCACCTCTTCCTGTCCAGTTGGTATGGAAGAACTCACCTCTTGGCTTATCTACCCGCTCATACATGTGCGCACCAAAATAATCGCGCTGCGCCTGCAGTAAATTGGCTGGCAATTTTTCTGATCTATATCCATCGAAGTATGACAAGGCTGTAGTCAATGCCGGAATCGGAATGCCATTAGAAACTGCCGAAGCAACTACCCTTCTCCAGGATGCCTGTGATCCTTCGATTTTCTCCTTAAAGAACGGATCGAGTAATAAGTTTTTCAACTTCGGATCGTTATCAAATGCTTCTTTGATCTTATTCAGGAATACGGAACGGATGATACATCCTCCTCGCCACATCAGTGCAATGCCACCATAATTAAGATCCCATCCATACTCTTCTGCTGCCGCGCTCATCAAGGCATATCCCTGGGCATAAGAAACCATTTTGGAAGCAAATAGTGCATTTTTCAAATCATTGAGGAATGCTTTCTTATCGCCTTCAAATTTTGGCTCCGGTCCAGAAAGGATTTTCGATGCTTCTACCCTCTCGTCTTTGATGGCTGATAAACATCTTGCAAACACAGCCTCACCAATTAAGGTCAATGGAATACCTAAATCCAATGCGGCCACTCCTGTCCATTTTCCGGTTCCTTTTTGTCCTGCTTTATCCAGAATTTTCTCCACGATAGGCTCTCCGTCCTCATCACGGAAACCGAGAATATCCCTGGTAATTTCTATCAGGTAGCTATCCAATTCGCCTTCATTCCACTCTTTGAATACCTCATGCATTTCGTCATATGACATACCAAGGTAATCTTTCATGATCTGGTAAGCTTCGCAGATCAACTGCATATCGCCATACTCAATACCATTGTGTACCATTTTCACAAAGTGTCCTGCTCCATTCTCTCCTACCCAGTCACAACATGGGCTGCCATCTTCTACCTTTGCAGAGATCGATTGGAAAATCGGCTTCACATGTTCCCATGCTGCTTTAGATCCTCCCGGCATGATAGATGGACCGAGTAATGCGCCTTCTTCTCCACCCGAAACACCTGTTCCGATAAACAGAAAACCTTTACTTTCTACATATTCGGTTCTCCTGTTCGTGTCAGGGAAATGTGTGTTTCCGCCATCAATGATGATGTCACCGGGCTCAAGGTGAGGCATGATCTTTTCAATAAAATCATCTACTGCCTGACCGGCTTTTACGAGCAACATCACTTTTCTTGGTCGCTCCAATGACTTAACAAGCTCTTCAATTGAGTGTGCCCCAATAAAATTTTTGCCAGCTCCCCTACCTTCGATAAATTTGTCGACTTTCGCAACAGTTCGGTTGAATACCGCAACGGTATAGCCTTTGCTTTCCATATTCAATACCAGGTTCTCACCCATAACGGCAAGACCAATAAGACCAATATCTGCTAATTTTTTCATCTTAGTATTACTAATAGT
The DNA here is from genome assembly GCA_030589835.1 of Cyclobacteriaceae bacterium. Next base: position 2,976 of record JAUUZS010000281.1, on the reverse strand, counting down.
TTAAAAATTGTTTATTAAATGTTTTTTAAAAGTCCGAAGCTGGAAGACCGAAGTCGGAAGTCGGTAAAGAACTCCCCTTTTCTGACTTCTGACTTCTGACTTCTGACTTCTAACTTCTATTTTCTGACTTCTGACTTCTGACTTCTTTCTTTTTACTTCCGTCTTCTGTCTTCTGTCTTCTAACTTCTAACTTCCGTCTTCCGTCTTTCTACTTAAATCTTTCCTTATATGCCCATAAACCCAGTGCCGGATTAGAAATGTAATATATTTCCTCTCCATCCGGTAAAGTATTAAAACCATCTTTAAGCTCTTTTGGATTGTAACGTTTGGTCATTTCATCCAAATCCGCATAGTGGTAATTCACACTTTCGATCTCCTCTTTGCTCAGGTTTCCAGGGCAATAGGTGATGCTAAAGCGATCTTCCGAAGAACCATGGATCAGATGTGCCGTGGCACTCATGTTCCCTTGAAGGTCTTCATTAATCTTTGTCAATTCCAGAATCTCTGGCGTAGTGAGGTACCCATATTTTCTGATGAGCCGGTCAATTTCCTTATCCTCGCCAAACTCCATCAATCCCGGAGCGAGCACAATCAATTCCCCATCATCTTCAATGGCCATCCTGGTACGGTAAATGCTTTTATTTCCCAGCCAGGTACTTTTAAATTCTGAAGGATCAAGGTATACCACTACTTTTTTGAGCGGTTTGTCCAGCATCTCAAAATTTACCTGCAAGGACAATTCCGAAGCTTTTTCAAAACACTCCATGTCGTCGCCAATAAATAATCCGCGAACAACAAGCTTGCCTTGTTCATTTTTTCCGACAACAGTCTGCACATAGATGATCGGCATATCCTGGGCGAAATTGTCAGAAGCATAGTTCAATACCTGCCTGACAGGCGTAAGTGCCCTGCCCATGATCCGCTCCATGCCAAAGGCTGCGCCAATGAAGTGGCTTTTATTGATGCCTTCTGCTCCGCCCGTTCCAACAAAAATGTTCTTGTTATAATTTGCCATGCCAATTACCTCATGAGGCACTACTTGTCCGATAGAGAGGATCAGGTCATGATTTCCCTCTACCAGCAATTTATTGACCTGGGCAGGCCATGGATAATCCACCCTTTCTTCAGAAACCTTCTTCACAAAATCAGCAGGCACCTCACCTATCGTCACCACATCATTTCTCCAGTCATGTACCCGGAACAAATTTTTAGGTACCCCGGCAAACATGGTTTCGATCTGTGCATCTGTCATTCCTGTATGTGTCCCCAAAGCAGGAAGCACATCCACCATATTATCCCCATAATATGCATAAGCCAGTTGAGTTAGCTCACCGGCGAATGAATGAAACCTTGTGAAATCAGGAGGAATTGCCAGCACGCGTTGCTTTTTCCCAAGCTTGTCAAATGCGGTATTCAACCCAACTTTCAAGTCCTCTGATGTTAACACATCTGTTTTTGAACCTCGCTGATAATAAAGCATATTTGATGTATTTTAAATTTGGTTGCGGCTTATCTTTTTACTCTTGCATTTCCTTCCCAGATGCTCCACACCATTTCTTCATCGGCAGGTTGCGCATAATCCGTTAGGAAAGTTGTTGCCATGGCACCGGTAGCCCAGCCAAACTGGATCCACTTTTCAGGAGCCCAATCCTTCAATACGCCATATAATAAACCACCAACAAAACCGTCACCGCCTCCGATGCGATCCAGCACATGGATATCACGTGGTTTCACAACATGCCAGTTATCTTCTTCGAGCATGATGCCGCCCCACAGGTGATGGTTTGCATGCACTACCTCACGAAGTGTTGTGGCAAAAACCGAGGTATTTGGGAACGCTTCTTTCACCCTTCCGATCATTACTTTGAAATTTTCGATTTTTGCTTCCAAGTCTGATCCTCCGGCTTCAGGTCCTTCTATACCCAGGCATAATTGAAAATCTTCTTCATTACCCACTAAAATGTCTGATAAAGAGGCTATTTCAGTAAACGTTTCCCTTAACTCCTTTTCACGTCCTTCCCAGAAGGATGCTCTATGATTCAGATCAAAAGATATGCGGGTATCGTGTTTTTTTGCGGCACGAGCCAACTGCAGACAAAACTCACTGGTTTCCGGGGAAAGTGCTCCAATCAGGCCGGAAAGATGGACAATCTGAACTCCTTCTTCGCCAAAAATACGATCCAGATCAAAATCCTTCACATTTAAGGTTCTTCCCACTTCACCAGCCCGGTCGTTGTGTACCCGTGGTCCGCGTGAACCATAACCGCTATCTGCTATATTAAACTGATGGCGGTATCCCCAGGGATCTTCCTGAGCCACTTCCGGTCCTTCAAAATCAATGTGCCTGCTTTTCAGGTCGCTTTTTATAAACTTCGCAATGGGGCTTCCTTTTACAAAGGTTGTCAATACTTTGGCCGACAATCCAAGAAATGTAGAGATGGTAATCACATTTGTTTCGGCGCTTGTTGCCTGCATCTTAAATGTGTCACTACTGTGGACAGGCTGTCCATTTTCAGGGGTCAATCGCACTCCCATACTTGTTGGCACAAGCAAGGAATACTTAGCGTTACTTTTTAATTTTATGCTCATAATAGTCTATTTATAAATTATACCACTTCTTTCTATTCCAAGTTCCAGACCACGCAATTCTGCCATTCCACGCAACAAACCTATCGCAGAATATCCCGGATTGGTCTTCTTATCCAAATCATCTAAAATTGTATGCCCGTGATCGGCCCGCATGGGTATTTGGGTATCCGTTCGATACGCGGCCTCTCTTTTCTTTTGTTCTTTGAGAATTGCCAGGATCACACCAAACATATCCACATCCCCTCTCAGGTGACCCGCTTCATGAAAGCTTCCCATGGCATCGCGTTGGGTACTACGCAAATGCGCAAAATTCAGTTTTGCACCATGCCGCTCGATCATTCCAACCAAATCGTTATCCGGACTTACACCATAAGAACATGTACACAT
>JAUUZS010000484.1 GCA_030589835.1 Cyclobacteriaceae bacterium | reverse complement strand
ATTGCGTTCTTAATTTGGCAACGTCGTCAATAGAGGGTAAAATGTATTGTTTATAGTCGGTCTCAATTTTTCTTGTTAGATTATATATTTCAGTTTTTATAGTCTCGTATTCATTCCGCCAAGTTTTGTCTCCCGAAATTTGCGTTGCGTTATCAATTTCTCTTTGTAATCCTTCAGAAGAATCCATGTGCTTCCTTATAAAGGCATTTAATTCGGTAGTTTCATTTGAGGTCAATATTTCCATAAGAATATAACCTTCATAATTTAAAAAGAACTTTGCTTCCATTATTGCATCTGCCAATTCATATGCCTTTACGATATCGTATTTATATTGGTCATATTCACGCAATGTTTTTACTGAAAAGATACCGGAAACGGTTAAAATAAATGAAATCAGTATAAAGCTCAATATAAGCTTACTTTTGATTTTTAGGTTTTTCAAATTCATATGATTCATAATAATTGATTCTGTACAGAACAAAGGAATTCTCTTTTGGGTATCGGCTTATTCACAGTTATAAAAAAAATAGGTTTTACCGCATTGCAATCACATTTTTCTGTAATTACCGTGATTGTTATTCCTTCACTTTCTGTTGGTTAATAAAAAATGTATACCATGCAAGCTATAACTAAAAATCCATACTGAATGGTAATTCGTTGAAAAAAAATACTCATGTGCCAAATGGAGTTAATTCTTTAATTTTACAATTTCAGTTAATGGGTTTGGAGGGGGTAACTCCTGCTTAATGAGTTAATTGCCTATCTATTAAATCTGCTTTTTTCATTATGCTTGCTTGCAGGGTTGATCTTAAAAGTGACATTAAGTATTCACGGCATTTCACATTCCCGCACCACAATATTTGCAGAAAGCCGCATCCACGTCATGCCCCTCAGCACTACAGGAGGGGCATGCCTGGGTACTGATTTTCTTATTTCTGGCCATATGTATATGTGAAGTCACAATTCCGGTTGGAACGGCAATGATTCCATATCCGAGAATCATGATGAAAGAAGCCAGGGTTTGCCCAAGGATGGTATGAGGTGCAATATCGCCATATCCTACGGTAGTCATGGTAACAATCGCCCAGTAGATGCTTCGAGGAATGCTGTCAAAGCCATTTTCTCCTCCTTCGATGATGTACATGAGTGTCCCAACAATCATGGTAAGGCACGTGACACCAACTAAAAATACGGTGATTTTTGGCATACTTGCCTGAAGTGCAAAAAATAATTTATTGGCCTCACTAAGAAAGCGTACTAATTTTAAAACCCTGAATATTCTGAGTAGGCGCATGATACGCAATACGACCAGCGCCTGTGTGCCTACAAGCATAAGGCTCAGATAGGTAGGGATAATAGCAAGGAGATCAACAATCCCATAAAAACTTTTGATGTAAAACACAGGTTTTTTTAGGGCGATAATCCGGGCAAAATACTCAATGGTAAAAAGGATCGTAAATGTCCATTCCAAAACTCTAAAAAGTGTTCCATATTTTATGTTCAGGCTATATACGCTCTCAAGCATTACAACGATTACACTTGCGAGAATTGCTCCAATTAACAAGAGATCGAAAAACTTTCCCCAGAAAGTATCGGCCTCAAAAATCAATTCGTGTAACTTATGTCGCTTAGCATCATTAAAAAAAGTCATTACTTCATCTTTATTTTAAAACATCAGGTATTTTCAGGGTGAAAATACCACATTTTTACTGTTACCATTATACTGATGGCCAAAAATCATGAATCAAAGTTTAAAACCTTTGCTATAGCGGTATAATATTTTATTTTTGCTTTCAAATTACAAGATAAATGAGTGTATTAGTCAATAAAGATTCAAGAATTTTAATTCAGGGTTTTACGGGTTCGGAAGGAACATTTCATGCCGGGCAAATGATCGATTATGGGACAAATGTAGTGGGCGGTGTGACCCCAGGAAAGGGAGGACAAGTTCATTTGGATAGGCCTGTTTTTAATTCAGTAAGTGAGGCTGTTGAAAAAACAGGAGCCGATGTGAGTGTTATTTTTGTGCCCCCATCATTTGGTGCAGACGCCATATTGGAAGCAATAGATGCAGGAATAAAGGTAGTGATTACCATCACGGAAGGGATTCCTGTTCGTGACATGATGCTGGTAAAAAACCACCTGAAACACAAGGATGTGACCTTAATAGGCCCCAATTGCCCTGGTGTGATTACTCCCGGGGAAGCTAAGGTTGGAATTATGCCCGGGTTTATTCATAGAAAAGGTACGATAGGAATTGTATCAAGATCCGGGACCCTTACCTACGAAGCTGTTGATCAAATTACAAAAGCGGGGCTTGGACAATCTACCTGTATTGGTATTGGCGGAGATCCTATTATCGGCACTACCACCCTGGATGCCATAAAATTATTGATGGAAGACCCGGAGACCGAGGGCATCATCATGATTGGTGAGATTGGCGGAAGTATGGAATCAGATGCGGCCCATTGGATTGAAGAAAATGGGACTAAGCCTGTTGTAGGCTTTATTGCAGGACAAACGGCACCTCCTGGAAGAAGAATGGGCCACGCAGGAGCAATTATAGGTGGCGCTGACGATACTGCGGCGGCTAAAATGAAGATTATGAATGCATGTGGCATTCATGTCGTGGAGTCACCTGCAGATTTGGGTTCCAAGATGGCAGAATTAATTAAGGGCTAGATAAAGTCAGAAGATAGAAGTCGGGAGTCAGAAGTTAGGAGACGGTAAACTGATTCAAATGTCTCGCTTGGATTCACGGTTTTCAGAGAGGCCTGTATTAATTTTTAAATATGGAACAAGGAAACCAGGACTTCGGAGTTTAGGTTCATCTTTAGAGCCTGGGCATAAAAGGAAATTATAAAGTAAACACAAAAAAAAAGGCAAGCCTACGCTTGCCTTTTTTTGATGACTTTTTCAAGAATTACTTGGCATATGCCACGGATCTCATTTCACGAATAACCGTTACTTTGATCTGTCCAGGGTATTGCATGTCCTTTTCAATTTTCTGCGAAATGTCAAACGAAAGTTGCGAGGCTACCGTGTCCGTTACAGAATCCGAATCAACCATTACACGTAATTCGCGGCCGGCCTGTATGGCAAAGCATTTATTCACGCCTTCAAAATCCATTGCCAGCGCTTCGAGGTCCTTCAGGCGTTTCATGTAGCTTTCCATGATCTCTCGTCGTGCCCCAGGTCGTGCTCCCGAGATGGCATCGCAAGACTGTACGATTGGGGAAATCAACGAGGTCATCTCGATTTCATCATGGTGGGCGCCGATAGCGTTGCAGACCTCCTTATTCTCTTTATACTTTTTTGCCAGATCCATACCTAACAAAGCGTGGGGCACTTCAGGTTCCTCATACCACACTTTTCCAATATCGTGTAGCAATCCGGCACGTTTTGCAAGTTTAGCATTTAATCCTAGTTCAGCAGCCATTGTCGCACACAGTTTGGCGACTTCTCTGGAGTGCTGAAGCAAATTCTGCCCATACGAAGAACGGAACCTCATACGCCCGATGAGTTTGATCAGTTCCGGATGTAATCCGTGAATTCCCAAATCGATGATTGTTTTCTCACCAATTTCTATGATTTCCTCATCAATATTTTTTCTGGTTTTTTCGACCACTTCTTCGATCCGGGCTGGGTGTATTCGTCCGTCTGTTACGAGCCGATGAAGTGAAAGCCTGGCGATTTCCCTTCTTACCGGATCAAATCCGGATATTATTATTGCTTCGGGAGTGTCATCAACAATGATTTCTATGCCGGTAGCAGCTTCAAGCGCCCTGATATTCCTTCCTTCCCTGCCAATGATTTTTCCTTTTATATCATCACTTTCAATATTGAAGATGGACACACAGTTTTCTATCGCATTTTCGGTGGCGGTACGCTGTATGGTTTCAATAACAATTTTTTTGGATTGCTTAGAGGCGGTCATCTT
>JAUUZS010000098.1 GCA_030589835.1 Cyclobacteriaceae bacterium | reverse complement strand
CTGCAGGTATCTTGATGTCAATTACTTCTTCTTTTTGAAGTAAACCACTGCCATCCACTCCCGGAGGACGTTTGTCAAGTATTTTACCTGAACCATTACAAGTATGGCAAGTAGATGCCGAAACCATCTGGCCTAGCATAGTATTGACGACCTTTCTCATTTGACCGCTTCCTCCGCAGGTTCCACAATCTTTATAGGTTACGCCGTCGGCAACCACCAATCTGTTTACTTTGATTTTCTTCTCGGTACCCCGGGCAATTTCCTGAAGGGTAAGTGATATTTTAATTCTGAGATTGGAGCCTCTTCTTCCTGAGCTTCTTCTTGAACTACCACCACCGCCGAAGAAACTCTCGAAGGGGTTATGTCCTCCAAACACATCGCCAAACTGGGAGAAGATATCGTCCATTGACATTCCTCCGCCTCCTCCAAATCCGCCGGATCCCCGCATGCCTTCATGACCGAACCTATCGTATTGCTGTCTTTTTTGATCGTCACTCAACACCTCGTAGGCTTCGGCGGCTTCCTTAAATCTATCCTCTGCCTTGGGATTATCCGGATTTTTATCAGGATGATATTTAACTGCTATCTTCCTGTATGCCTTTTTTAGCTCATCTTTTGATGCGGAATTTCCAACACCAAGTATTTCATAATAATCCCTTTTCGACATGTTTATCCTCCTATAACTACTTTAGCAAACCGGATGACCTTTTCATCCAAATAATATCCTTTCTCTACTACATCAATAATTTTGCCCTTCATTTTTTTCTTCTCAACGGGCATTTGGCTTATGGCCTCATGAAATTCGGTATTGAACTCAGCACCGGCTTTATCTTCCATAGGCTTCAATCCTTTTTGCTTGAGGATGTTGCCAAATTTATTGTAAATCAAATCAAAACCTTCTTTTGATGTTTTGTGATCTTCGCTTTCCTCCAGCGCTTTTTTTCCTCTTTCAAAATCATCCATTACAGGCAGCAAAGCTGACATCAGGTCTTCTGTAGCAGATGTTATCAGTTCTAATCTTTCTTTAGCTGTCCTTCTTCTGAAGTTCTCAAATTCAGAATACAGCCTCAAATACTTATCTTTAGCCTCCTGAACTTCTGCATGGAGTTTTTCGACTTCATCTTCCTCTATTTCCTCGTCAGCCACTTCATCATCTGACTCAATCTCACTGTCTGACAAATTTTCATCATTGACTTTCATTTCCGCTTCTTTCTTCTCTTCCTCTTCAGTCAATTTTTGCTCTTTAATTGCTTCGGAACCTTCTGAAACCTCTGTATTATCAACCTTTTTCTTATCAATGTCTTTCCCCATTTTTCAAATTTATTTTGAAGCTTGATGCAGTACAATCATTTTGCCAATCTAGCATTACATGACATATTGACATTTTATCCATCAATAGCGCGCCAAAGCACATCTTTTAATTGGCCTATACCATCATGCGTGACGGAAGATATGAATACGGATTCTATTTCTTCGGGTAGTTCTTTACTTAATTCTTCTCTCAATTCATCATCCAACAGATCGGATTTTGTAATGGCTAAAACACGCTTTTTATCTAACAATTCAGGATTATATTTTTTTAACTCAATCATCAGGATTTCCAGATCCTTTCGGATGTCATTGGAATCGGCAGGTATCATAAAAAGTAAAATGGAATTTCGCTCGATGTGTCGTAAAAAGCGATGACCAAGCCCCTTCCCTTCTGCTGCACCTTCTATCAGGCCAGGGATATCTGCTACTACAAACGATTTATAATCCCTGTATTTTACCACACCCAAATTTGGTACGATAGTGGTAAAAGGATAGTCAGCAATTTCGGGTTGTGCGGCGGAAATAACAGACAATAGTGTTGATTTTCCGGCATTAGGAAATCCTACCATACCCACATCTGCAAGCACTTTCAACTCCAGGATCAACCATTCTTCAATCCCGGGCTGGCCTGGTTGTGCATACATTGGAGTCTGGTTTGTAGGAGTTTTGAAATGATCGTTTCCAAGGCCTCCTTTACCTCCGGAGGTTAAGATCGCCTCTTGCCCATCTTCGGTGATTTCTAAAATCTGCTCTTTGGTTTCTGCATTTTTTGCAATTGTTCCCAGGGGTACCTCCAAAATAACATCTTCCCCATTCGCACCAGATCTCTTTCCTCCTTCCCCGGGCCTGCCTCCCTACGCGATAACGTGTTTTTTATATTTTAAATGAAGCAAGGTCCAAAGTTGTTTGTTGCCGCGCAAAATAATGTGCCCTCCACGGCCACCATCGCCACCATCCGGCCCTCCTTTAGGAACAAATTTTTCGCGTCTGAAATGGGAAGACCCAGGGCCCCCTGCCCCTGATCGGGAGCAGAATTTAACGTAATCTATGAAGTTTATGGAAGACAAATCAGTTGGCTATTTTAACGAGGTCAATGGACATGCAAATGTCGTTAAAGATCCCATCAACATCTCCAACACCATTGATCCCCTTATATTTTGATTTTTTACTGTAATATTTTGCAACCGGCAAGGTCTCCTTTTTATACACCCTGATCCTGTTGTTAATCTTATCGTCATGTTGATCATCAGCCCGGCCTGAGGTCTTGCCACGTAATCGTATTCTATCTATGAGCTCTTCGTCCTCAACCTCAAGAGACAGCATGGTGGTAATTTCCGCATTGCGTTTCCCGAGCATTTCATCCAAGGCGACAGCCTGAGCTACAGTACGCGGGAATCCATCAAAAATAAAACCTTTGGCTCCGCCGTTGGATTTGATCTTCGCCTCAACCAAATTGATTACCAACTCATCAGGTGCCAGATTTCCGCTATCGATAAACTCCTGAACAAGTTTTCCCAGCTCTAATCCTCCATCCGAAGGATTTCTCAGCAGATCGCCAGTTGATATGTGAACCAAATTATATTTCTCAATAATTTTTTCACTTTGGGTTCCTTTTCCCGAACCCGGAGGCCCAAACAAAATGATATATAACATGCTTAATACTATTTGATTACGTTAAAAATATCTTTCAGATTCCGGCCATATTCATTATAATCCAGCCCATAACCAATCACAAAATCATTTGGAATTTCGAATCCAACATACTTGAGCTTCACAGGGTTGTTATTTGAATTTGGCTTATGCAACAATGTCAATACTTCTAATGACTTTGCACCAAGGTCAGCAAATTCCTCAAGAATGTGATTTAGGGTTTTTCCGGTATCTACGATATCTTCAATAATTATTATATCCCTGTTAAAAATATTATGTTCCAAGCCCAAAAGTTCCTTGACTTTGCCACTTGTCTCCATTCGTCTATAAGATTTTAATTTAATAAAAGAAATCTCAACTGGAATGGTGATCTCCCGAATTAAATCTGCTGTAAAAATAAATGCTCCATTAAGAATCGAGAGGAATAATGGCTTTTTGCCCTCGTAATCAACATTAATTTGTAATGCAAGTTCCCGAACTCTTTGCTTAATTTTTTCAGAAGGTATAAAAACCTCAAATTGCTGATCGTGAATTTGCATCATTACACCATATACATTAGCAGTCCTGTATTGACGCGTAAATATACAGTTAAAATTTCCGGTTTGGAAGTGACGAAGAAAAATTGATACTTAAAGTTGCGCCATAAGTATCTGATAAAGAGAAATCATATTATCTATATCCTTTTTAGAGACTTTCTCAAGCTTACTATGTGCATTTTTAATTGGTGGCCCTATGAAACACCAGTCAATGGGGTATGGGGATAGTTGAATTTCCCTGGCATCACTGGATCCGTGTGCTTCTACTTCAACCTGAAAAGGAATTTGCTGTCGGATTGCCAGGTTTGTGATGGATTTTATAAATGATCTCCTGGGTATATTTTTGTCCCTGTAGGAAATCACTACTCCATGATCCATGGCAATCCCATCTGAAATCCAGGTGACATCTGAAACCAACATTTTTTTTATACGATATTTTTCATATAAATATTTAACAAGAAAGGGCACCGAACCTCCTCCATGTTCCTCCCAGGATGAAAAAACCAATGCCCCATTTTCCATGTTTTCGGCAATCATAAGCAGGTTGTAAATCCCGATTCTATTATCTAAATACGGAGCGGAGCAGTAGGCGTCATCCTCAACAAAATTGTTTTGGTATACCAGGCTTGTACCCGGTTGCACGGCCCTTCCAAACCTGTAATGCAATTGGTATTCATCATTTAGTGCGAGGGTACATTCAATTTCACCAAATTCGTCGGCGCCTGTCAATATTTCGTCACCTGAAACTTCCGGCCCTCCTATTGGAATAAGCTGATCCTGATATCGGACGGTAAATCCCGTCGTGTCCAAATGTGCAAAGGCAGCCACTTCAGGCTTGCCAAAAATCAGCATCAGACAATCCTGAAATTCTTCTCCATGAATTACCTGAGGTTTTACTTTCCAATTTGCGGCATGCTTCTCTATATAATTTAAAATGAATTGCTTCATGTTCACCTCCTCTCCAGAAGGGCTATGGATCTTTAATAAGGATTTCAGTACTTCATACATAAATTTTATACCTGATTTTTTGGTCTTTGTGTAAAATAATTAAATACTTTGCAATTTATTACAAATGGAAAATTAATTTTACAGCTGGATAACGAAGAAATATAATATAATCACATTGTTGCCAAAAGGTCTCGAGATAATATAGATGCGTTTCTGGCAAGGCGCTGTGGTTATTTTATTTGATGTTTTTATATAGCGCGCGAGGTGGGAGATTTTGACCGGGATTAAAACATTCTTATCTCAATTAGACTTTTAGTATGAACATACTTTAATTTTATTATTCATAGGTATTTCAATTTATCAATAAATTCGCTTTTGATCTGACAACATTTTATGGAGACAACAATTGTACTTTTGATCATCGGACTTATCGTCCTCATCCTTGGTGGTGATTATTTGGTCAAAGGTTCATCAAGTATTGCCTTGAGACTGCGCCTGTCGCCATTGGTTGTAGGACTGACTATTGTTGCTTTTGGGACATCCGCCCCAGAACTATTGATTTCTATTCAGTCTGCTTTAAAAGGAAGCCCCGATATTGCCATGGGAAATGTGGTAGGTTCAAATATTTGTAACCTTGCATTGGTTCTGGGCCTTACAGCAGTCATCAATCCGGTAAAAGTAAAAACAAATAGCATTCAGATCGATTGGCCAATGACCATGGGTTCCTCCGTCTTGCTCTTTCTAATCGTTCGCGATGTAAGAATAGTTGCTTATGAAGGCATTCTATTTTTATTCATTCTGATAATTTACCTGTTTTTTATTATCCGTCAATCCAGAAAAAAAACCCTGAGCGCTGAAAAGGTCTTAAATAATGATGAGATTCCTGATACACCTCCAAAACAAATCTGGAAAGATTTGGTTTTTATACTCATCGGATGTGTAGGATTATATTTTGGTAGTGATTGGTTCGTAAATAGTGCCAAGGAATTGGCTTTAAGCCTGGGAGTTGAAGAACGAGTAGTTGGCTTGACGATTGTTGCCCTTGGCACCAGCCTGCCCGAATTGACTACCGCAGCTGTAGCCTCATATAAAGGGCAAACCGATCTTGCCCTTGGCAACCTCATGGGATCAAATATATTTAATATACTATCGATTCTTGGTATTACGAGTATAATCCATGAAATACCCGTTCATATTGATATACTAAATATAGACATGATATGGATGCTGATGGTGACACTGATTATCTTACCTCTGATGATCACACGTAGAGAGGTAGGAAGAGTAGATGGGTTTATCTTAATGACCGTTTATGTGATTTACGTGTATTTTGTTGTTTTTTAGCCAATGCTGTCTGAATCGATGAAATATATCATTGTATTTTTGATCAGTATGTTTAAGTTTTTAGGCGGCCCGGCATTTGGCTCGGCATACGATCTTAACATGATAGGCACCTCTGTCATGAGCATTTTAGGAATGATGACCTCGGTAACCATTATTTCATTTTATGGTGCAAAAATCAGGATATGGATTCAAAAAAAATATCCCTATAAGCGAAAAGTATTTACAAAACGAAACAGGCGTATTATAAAAATCTGGAGAGGATATGGGGAATTTGGCGTAGCTTTTTTAACCCCAATTTTATTTTCCCCGGTCATCGGTACATTGTTGGTCACAACCCTGGGCGGGAAAAGGAAAAGAATACTGGCCTACATGTTGATAAGTGCCGTGTTTTGGGCTTTTGTCTTAGCCTCTCTTTCCGACCTGGTATTTGACCTTCTTTTCAGATTATAATCAAAAAAATCACTACTTTGTGATGGAGAGACCTTTTGATGTATAAATTCTCATGCAAATGAAAATTCAATTTGATAAAATATTCAAAAACCTTCTGGTAATCGATATAGAAACCGCTTCTACATTTGAAGAATATGAAGAAATGGATGATCGAATGCAATATCTCTGGGACAAGAAAGCTTCCTTCATTCAAAATCCTGAAGAAGTATCTTCCAAAGAGTTATATTTTGATAAAGGTGCCATATATGCGGAATTCGGAAAAGTAATCTGTATTTCAGCGGGAGTGTTCATGAAAGAAGAGGACCAATCCCTTGGGTTTAGAATAAAATCTTTTGCCCTGGAATCGGAAAAAGAGACTCTTTCAGCATTCAAAAGCCTTGTCGAAACTAAATTTGATCCTAAATACTTGCGTATGGTTGCCCATAATGGCAAAGAGTTTGATTTTCCGTATTTATGTCGAAGAATGCTGGTAAATGAAATAGAAATTCCCGAAGCACTAGATATACGGGAGAAAAAGCCCTGGGAAATCAATCATTTCGATACAATGGAATTATGGAAATTTGGTGACAGAAAAAATTTCACTTCACTCGATCTTCTTGCGGCCTTGTTTGGAGTGGAATCGAGCAAAAGCGATATTGATGGTAGCGAGGTGAACCACGTTTACTACAAAGAAAAGAATCTTGAAAGAATTTCTAAATATTGTCAGCGTGATGTCATGGTAACTGCGCAAGTATTCCTTAAACTCAATGGATTTCAAAAAATCCCTGAACAAAACATCCATTATCTTTGATCCGAATACGTATGCTTGCAATCAATTGGCTATTACCTATGGCAAATATCAAAAACATGTTACTTATACCTCTCCGGGTGGTTAAGATGTCTATTTCGCTTACAATTTATCCATATATTCTATCTCTGTGGCCTGCACCAGCGACCCTAGACAAAAGATGCAAGGAAAGCAGGCCATATATGCAATTTCAAAAAATGTTGGTGAGTAATGGAATTATACTTTGAGTAATAAAAAGCTACAAGACCCAACAACGATATTGCAGGTTGAAAATCTGCAGGTTAGCTTCATGAATCATGGCCAAGAGTCAAAGGCGGTAGATAATATACGGTTTAATTTGCACAAAGGGGAAACTATTGGTATAGTAGGCGAGTCAGGTTCGGGAAAATCAGTGACGGCACTTTCAATTATGAATTTGCTTAAATTAACTCCTGCATCGCTCAATTCAGGAAAAATTTATTTTAGATCAAAGGACTTTGGAAATGTAGACATACTTAAACTCTCAGATCAAAAACTCAGGTCTATCCGGGGCAATGAAATTGCTATGATTTTCCAGGAACCTATGAGCTCCCTCAATCCGGTTTATTCCTGTGGCACCCAGGTTGACGAAGCCTTGCAAGTGCATCAAAGTATGAGTTCCGCTGATGCTAAAATTAAAACGCTGGAATTATTCAAGGAGGTTAACCTTTCTCCAGCATTAAAAATTTATAATTCCTATCCCTATGAATTATCAGGAGGGCAAAAGCAGCGTGTGATGATTGCAATGGCCATGTCATGCAATCCATCGATTCTTATTGCGGATGAGCCCACCACAGCATTGGATGTCACGGCACAGGCAGGCATCCTCAGGCTCATGGAAGGACTAAGGGAAAATCATGATACCTCATTGATATTTATAAGCCATGATTTGGGTGTGATTGCCGAAGTGGCCGACCGGATTATTGTGATGTATGAAGGAAAAATAGTAGAAGAAGGGAATGTGTTTACAATATTCAACCACCCCGAACATGCCTACACAAAAGGATTGTTGGCTTGCAGACCCAGGCTAGATATAAAATTAAGGCGCCTGCCTACGGTAAGTGACTTCATGAGTAATATAGAAAACCACAGCACGACCAAGCATAAAAAATACCATTCAATAGGTCAAGCCTTATTATTGAATGCAGAACTCAAAAGTGAAACCATTCAAAAAAGGCTGGACGTAATCCAGGGGGGGGCTATTCTCAGAGTCAACAACCTGACCACTTCATTTCCAATAAAAAAAGGATTGTTTGGAAAAGCGAAGGAAGAGCTTATCGCTGTTGATGATGTTAGCTTTGAGATTTATCCGGGAGAAACGGTAGGTCTGGTAGGAGAATCCGGATGCGGAAAAACCACCCTTGGCAGGAGTATAATACGACTGGTAAATCCGGTTTCAGGGAAGGTGATTTTTGACGGGCATTCTATCCTTGAAATGAAGCATAAACCTATGAGGCAACTGCGAAAGAAAATGCAAATTATCTTTCAGGATCCCTACTCTTCCCTCAATCCCAGACAAACAGCAGGAAAAGCAATCGAAGAGCCCCTTAAAATCCATAACATCGTAAAAGGAAAAGAAAAGAGAAAACACAGGGTTTGTGAACTGCTTGAAAAAGTCGGCCTCAGCCCCGCTCATTACAATCGTTTTCCTCATGAATTTTCCGGTGGTCAACGGCAACGCATCTGCATTGCAAGGGCGCTTGCCACAAACCCACAATTTATAATTTGTGATGAATCGGTCTCTGCATTGGATGTCTCAGTGCAAGCCCAGGTACTAAATCTGCTCAATGATCTGAAAAAAGAATTTAAGTTCACCTATCTGTTTATTTCTCATGATTTATCCGTTATAAAATTTATGGCAGACCGGATATTTGTAATGAAGAACGGGAAGTTGGTGGAGATGGGTTATCCAGATGCACTGTTCGACAGACCCAAAGAAGAATATACCAGAAACCTTATAAATGCCATACCCAAAGGCGATGTGGAAGATATCCGCAAAGCACAATTAAGAAGAAGACTCGCATATGCGAGAAAAACATTATTTCCAAACACATGACAAAGAATAAAAAGAAAGGTAAAAAAAAGAACCTATACGGTGAATTGAAAAACCTAATACAAGAATTACTGAACGATCAGAAAAACAAAAGATTATCACACAAACAAGTCATTAAAAAACTTGGCGTACAAGATAAAAAGACAAAAGACGCCATAAAATCTATACTAATAGACCTCAATAAAAATAAACATTCAGGTCAAAAATCATCTTCTGCCCCGGTTTCCGGACAAGAAATCATCGGTAAGGTTGATTTTGTAAATCCTCGATTTGCATACATTGTTTCCGAAGATATGGAGAAGGATGTAATGGTGAAAGCCGAAAACCTGAAATTTGCTTTAGATGACGACACCGTCAGAGTGCACCTGTTCAAATCCAAAACGTCGAGAGGACGAATGGAAGGAAAGGTGGTCGAGATCATCAACCGGTTTAGGAACGAGTTTGTAGGCCGCGTTGAGATTTCTGCAAACTATGCCTTTGTAATCCCTGATTTCAAAAAAATGCATTATGATGTCTTTGTGACGCCCGCAAACCTCAAAAAGGCAAGCCATAATGACAAGGTAATCGTGGAAATCACCAAATGGTCGGAACGCAACAAAAGCCCGGAAGGAAAAATAACAAATGTCCTTGGCAAATCCGGTGAGAATGACGCTGAAATTCACTCGATTATGGCCGAATTCGGATTGCCCTTTAATTTTCCGGATACGATCAGCCAGCAAGCAGATCAGGTTAAGGATGGCGTCACCGAAACAGAAATATTGGCCAGAAGAGACTTCAGGGATATCCTGACCTTTACTATTGACCCTCACGATGCCAAAGATTTTGACGACGCCCTCTCCATCAGAAAATTGTCAAACGGCAATATTGAGGTAGGTGTTCATATTGCTGATGTTACCCATTACATCCGGCCAAATACCCCGTTGGAAGAAGAAGCCCAGGAACGCGCCACATCGGTGTACCTCGTGGACCGCACCATTCCTATGCTCCCGGAAAAAATATCAAACGAACTTTGTTCATTAAGGCCCTTTGAGGATAAGCTGACTTTTTCAGCAGTTTTTGAGCTTGACGATAAGGCACATATTAAAAATGAATGGTTTGGCAAAACAGTGATCCATTCCAACAGAAGATTTACTTATGAGGAGGCCCAGGAGCGGATAGAAAAGAAAAGCGGT
>JAUUZS010000142.1 GCA_030589835.1 Cyclobacteriaceae bacterium | reverse complement strand
GACCAAGGCGCTTCGGCAATTATTGGTCAACATGACATTGGGCCATCAGAAAAGGTTACGATGGTGCAAACTGATGATTCGTCGGTAGCTTTAGGCATTATCGCCTCTAATTATTATGAAAACCCCTCTTCAAAACTCATACTAAACGGCGTCACCGGTACCAATGGAAAGACCACCACCGTTTTCTTGCTTTATGACCTTTTTAGAAAACTGGGGTACCATGTTGGCTTGCTGTCCACCATCCTCAACAAGATAAATGACGATGAATTGCCTTCGACCCATACCACTGGAGATGCCTTGCAAATTAATCGTTTATTAAAAAAGATGGTGGATGCTGATTGCACACATTGCTTTATGGAGGTGAGTAGTCATGCCATTGACCAAAATAGAATTTCAGGGCTAAACTTTGACATGGCGGTTTTCACCAACATCACCCATGATCATCTGGATTATCACCTAACTTTTAAAAACTATATAAAATCAAAAAAGAAACTGTTCGACAATCTGAAATCCGGTGCTTTCGCACTAGTAAACTCAGATGACAAAAGAGGCAAAATAATGCTTCAAAATACCAAAGCTGAAAAGCGAACATTTGGGCTTAAGTCAATGGCCGGTTTCAAAGCCAAAATTATTTCTAATTCACTTCAAGGTTTGGAATTGGATATTGATAATTTCAAAATATGGTTCAAGCTAATAGGTGATTTCAATGCCTACAATCTGCTTGCCTCGTATAGTGTTGCTGTACTGCTGGGCGAAGACCCGGAAGAAGTTCTGGTGGCACTATCCGCAATGGAACCTGTGCAGGGAAGGTTTGAATGCATCAAGCTAAAAAGAAATATTACTGCAGTTATCGATTATGCCCACACACCTGATGCACTGGATAATGTGTTAAAAACCATTACGAATGTGCGCACTAGAAACGAACAAGTGATCACCGTGATAGGGTGTGGAGGCAATCGTGATAAAGAAAAAAGACCCCTCATGGCAGATATCGCTTGTAAGATGAGCAACAGGGTAATTCTCACTTCTGACAATCCAAGGGATGAAGAACCTGAAGCAATTATTGAAGATATGAAACGTGGGGTAAGGGCTTCAGATTTCAAAAAGACACTTACTGTTGTTGACAGAAAAGAAGCGATAAAGACTGCATTGGCCTTATCTAATGATAATGATATTATTCTGATTGCCGGAAAAGGTCATGAGCAATATCAGGAAGTAAAAGGTGAAAGAAAGGATTTCAGCGACAGAAAAATATTGCTTGAGCTGGAAAAACTTATGTCGAACAATAAAACGGATCAAGATTAAATGTTTTATTATTTATTTACATATCTGAAAGAAGAAATCGACCTTTTCGGAGCGGGAGTATTTCAGTATATCTCTTTCAGAGCCGGTATGGCAGCTGTATTATCGTTGATCATCACGATTACATTTGGCAAAAACCTCATCAACTACCTACAAAAAAAGCAGGTCGGAGAAAGCATTCGCGACCTTGGCCTTACTGGTCAAATGGAAAAGAAAGGCACGCCAACCATGGGCGGAATCATTATTATCCTGGCAATAATTCTACCCACCATATTATTTTCTAAAGTAGGGAATATTTATGTGGTGCTCATTCTTGTAGCTACCGTTTGGATGGGATTAATAGGTTTTTTAGACGATTACATCAAGGTATTCCGAAAAAATAAAAAAGGGCTTAGAGGCATCTTTAAAATATTTGGACAGATTGGCCTTGGACTCATTGTAGGGCTTACGCTTTATTATCATAGTGATGTATTGGTGAGGGAATTTGAACCGGGTCAAATCATAGAAAGTGGGCTTGAAATGAGCGAGCTAACATTTGAAGATGTGAAATCAACAAAAACCACGATCCCCTTCATGAAAAATAATGAGCTCGACTACAGTATGTTCACATTCGGATATGGAGATTGGCTGACCATGCCCATTTATGTGGGCTTTGTAATTCTCATAATTATGGCGGTATCAAACGGAGCCAATATTACCGATGGCATCGATGGTCTTGCTGCCGGGACTTCTTCTATTATAGGCTTGACGCTGGCGATATTGGCATATGTTTCCGGTAACGTCATATTTTCAGACTATCTCAATATCATGTATATCCCGGGATCTGGAGAATTGGTGATTTTCTTATCTGCCTTCGTAGGTGCATGTATTGGGTTTTTATGGTACAACGCCTACCCGGCCCAGGTATTTATGGGAGATACAGGAAGCCTTTCATTAGGCGCCATTATTGCCGTACTGGCACTTGCCATAAGAAAAGAACTTTTGATTCCTATATTATGTGGGATTTTCCTGATCGAAAATATCTCTGTTATCCTGCAGGTTTCCTATTTCAAATACACAAAGAAAAAGTATGGTGAAGGACGCAGGATTTTTCTGATGGCTCCATTACATCATCATTATCAAAAGAAAAACCTACACGAAGCGAAGATAGCATCAAGATTCTGGACCGTTGGCATATTGCTGGCTATTTTAACATTAGCAACATTAAAACTAAGATAAAGAGGACTGTTTATTTATGAAAGCGCATTTGGTTATATTAGGAGGAGGAGAAAGCGGAATTGGCGCAGCTATTTTGGCTAAAGCCAAGGGCTATAAGGTCTTTCTTTCGGATAATGGCCTTATTTCATCAAAGAATAAGAAAACACTCAGGGAATATTCGATTGATTTTGAAGAAGGTTATCACGACTTCGAAATCATTTTATCTGCCTCCGAAATTGTAAAAAGTCCGGGGATTCCTGATAATGCTCAACTGATCATTTCAGCACACGAAAAAAATATTCCGGTAATCTCTGAGATAGAATTTGCAATTCGGCATACTGATGCAAAATTAATCGGAATCACCGGAACTAATGGAAAAACAACCACTACACTTCTGATTTATCATTTACTAAATGAAAATGGATTTAATGTTGGATTGGCGGGCAATGTAGGTTACAGTCTTGCCAGGCAAGTTGCGGAAGCACACAAAGATTATTATGTCGTTGAGTTGAGCAGCTTTCAGCTGGATGGAATGACAAATTCCAGGTTGAATATGGCCATTATATTGAACATCACCCCTGACCATTTGAATAGGTACGATAATGATTTTCAAAAGTACGTGAATTCGAAATTCAGGATTGCCAGAAATATGAAAAAAGAGGATTACATCCTTTTTAATGAAAGTGATGATACTGTCAAAGCATATATCGGTCAATTAAGTTCCCCAGCGACATTGCAGTCGATCTCTTTAAGAAAATCAGAGAAATCTATAGCCTATCTGTTAGGGAAAAACTTGACGTTCGCTGATCAGGAGAATAATAAGCATATACCTGTAAACGATCTCCCTTTACTTGGCAAGCACAATATGGTCAATATCATGTCCGCGGTTCAAATCGCCAGCAACCTGGAAATTGGCTGGGAGGATATTTTGTCAGCGCTAGCAAGCTTTGAGAATGCCCCCCACAGGCTTGAATATGTAGGAAGGATCAAGGATGTTGATTTTTACAATGACTCCAAAGCCACAAATGTCGATGCTGTGTGGTATGCCCTGGAGAGTATTGATGCTCCAATAATTCTCATTATTGGAGGTGTAGATAAAGGAAACGATTATACTCAAATCGACAAACTAGTCACTGATAAGGTAAAAGCGATTGTCGCTTTAGGAAGTGACAACACAAAAATCGAGTCGCATTTTGGCAGTTACCTAAACGATATTACATCTACAGATAGTGTCTTTAGTGCCATTGAAATAGCCTTTTACAAAGCAAAAAAGGGCGATGTCATATTGCTGTCACCTGCCTGCGCGAGTTTTGACCTGTTTAAAAATTATGAAGAACGCGGCGAGCGATTTAAAAAAGCATTTTATGCGTTGAAAGAAAAAATAGACCACAACCAAAATTCAATGCTATGATTAAAGAGTGGGTAGATGCAAATCTTAAAGGTGATCCGGTGATCTGGGTAATTGTCATTTTGCTGTCAATACTCAGCATTTTCGTGGTGTATAGCGCTACCGGGACTTTAGCATACAAAAACCTTGGCGGCAACACCGAACATTATCTTTTACGTCATGGCTCATTAGTGATTTTGAGCTTTGCAGGTATGTGGGCTGCGCATTTAATTGATTATAGATATTATGCTAATATTTCCAGGTTTGCCCTCATCATCTCTGTGCCGTTGCTCATATTTTCGTGGCAATTCGGAACCACACTGAACGAAGCATCCAGATGGATCATGATTCCTATCATCAACAAAACATTTCAGCCTTCAGATCTTGCCAAACTGGCCCTGATAACACAATTGGCAAGCATGCTTGCTCAAAGGCAACAAAATATTAAAGATTTCAAAGAATCATTAATTCCAATTTTACTTTGGTGTGGTTTGATTTGCGGGCTTATCGCAATGACTGATTTATCCACTGCAGCATTACTTCTGGTAACGTGCATGATACTTTTATTTATAGGTCGCGTACCGATGAAATATCTGGTTATGCTGACATTTGTAGGTCTTCTTGCAGGCGCAATTGCCTTTTCGATCGGCGAGCGAAGAGAAACTGCCATCAGCAGAATTCAGGATTTCATGAACCCGGAAGAAATTCCTTTCCAGGCAAAACAATCTTATATCGCCATTGCCACAGGAGGTTTTATTGGAAAAGGACCCGGAAACAGCATAAGACGGAATAATCTTCCCCATTCCTACTCTGATTTTATTTTTGCCATCATTGTCGAAGAATATGGCCTCATCGGGGCCAGCATCGTGATTTTATTATACCTGGGCCTACTTTACAGAGGCTTGTTGACTGCCACAAAAAGTGAACGTGCTTTTGGAGGCTTATTATCTGCCGGGTTGAGCCTGGCACTAGTGATGCAGGCTATGGTCAATATTGGGGTGGCAGTGGGTTTGCTGCCAATAACAGGATTGCCGCTTCCTCTTGTAAGTATGGGAGGCACCTCCTTGATCGTCACAGGGCTTTCCATTGGTATTATACTCAGCGTAAGCAGGGGTGAAAAAGATGAATTCAATAATAAAAAAAATAATTATAAAAAAGTTGCCAGGGCAGCATAACGCATAAATTGATTAATAAAAAAAGACCATATCGGGTAATAATAAGTGGTGGTGGCACAGGAGGCCATGTGTATCCTGCTATTGCCATTGCCAATAAAATGAGGAAATCGCTCCCCGATACCGAATTTTTATTTGTCGGTGCCAAAGGGAAAATTGAAATGACAAAAGTCCCCGAAGCAGGATATGATATTGAAGGGCTTTGGATTAGTGGATTACAAAGAAAACTAACCCTAAAAAATCTCATGTTCCCAATCAAGCTATTGAGCAGCTTGATGAAGGCTAAAAAAATCATTGATAATTTCAAACCCGATGTGGTAATTGGTGTGGGAGGTTATGCCAGCGGACCTACCCTAAAAGCAGCTTCGAAAAAAAACATCCCTACCCTGCTACAAGAACAAAATTCATATGCTGGCCTGACCAATAAGTTGTTGGCAAAAAAAGCCAGTAAAATA
Source organism: Cyclobacteriaceae bacterium (assembly GCA_030589835.1). Next base: position 3,280 of record JAUUZS010000142.1, on the reverse strand, counting down.
TGTGTTGCCTACGAAAATATGGGTGCCTATTTTCCTAAAGAAAAAATTGTCCTTACCGGAAATCCAGTACGAAATGACATCATTGAAGTAGATAAAAAACGTGATCAGGCAGTGAAATTCTTTGGTCTTGATGCCAACAAAAAAACACTATTTTCTTTTGGCGGAAGTTTGGGAGCCAGAACACTGAATGAAAGCATCATTAAAAACCTTCAGGTTTTGATTGATGCAGATGTGCAGGTGATATGGCAGATTGGATCATTTTATATTGATGAGTTTAAAGAAAGACTGAAAGACTTTGATCTTAAAAGCATAAAATATTTTGAATTTATAAAAGAAATGGATTTGGCATACGCAGCTGCCGATGTTATAATTTCCAGAGCCGGGGCACTGTCTATTTCTGAAATTTGCCTCACCGGAAAGCCAGCAATATTTGTCCCGTCGCCAAATGTTTCTGAGGATCATCAAACTAAAAACGCAATGGCACTGGTCAAGGAAAATGCGGCTCTAATTGTGAAAGACAAAGCAGCGGAGAATGATCTGGTTGACCATGCGCTAAAATTACTATTCGACGAAGATCAACAACGCATACTGTCAACGAATATTAAGCCATTGGGAAAACCAAATGCCGCAGAAAATATAGTAAACGAAATCATACATCTAGTAAGTTGAGGGTCGAGGAAAAACATATCATCTATTTCATCGGTATCGGAGGCATTGGTATGAGTGCTTTGGCAAGATGGTTTATGCACCTGGGCAAAAAAGTCTATGGGTACGATAAAACCAGAACGCCATTAACCGAAAAACTTGAAGCTGAAGGCGCTACCATTCATTTTGATGATGCTAAAGAAAATATTCCTAAAGAAGTGTTGAATTTGAAAGATGACGTTCTGGTAGTATTGACTCCTGCCATCCCGGCAAATCATACTGAACTCAACTTCCTCATGGAGCACAGCTATCCGATTCTGAAGAGATCTGAAGTGTTAGGACTAATCACCAAAGAATTGTATACCGTGGCTGTAGCGGGAACACATGGAAAAACAACCACATCATCCATGATTGCCCACATCCTGAAGGTCGCCAAAAAATCCAGTTTGTCTCTGGTGGGAGGAATTCTTCAAGGCTATGCATCAAACCTGATCATTGAAGGAGAGCCCACCAGCGAAACTATTGCAGTGCTGGAAGCCGATGAATACGACAAGTCATTTCTAAAATTATCTCCTAACATCGCAATCGTAACCTCGGCCGACGCTGACCATCTGGATATTTATGGTGCACATGAAGAAATGAAATCCTCATTTAAACAGTTCATAAATCAAACCTCACCCAAGGGCCATATTTACATTAATGCACAATTAAATTCCTGGCTAAGCAACGAAAATCCAGATATAACCAATCATACCTACGGCCTGGAGATAGGTGAAAATAAGGCTTCCAACATCCACATTTCGGGAACGGATTTCATCTTCGATTTCCATGGACAAACCAGTAACATTGAGGGCATAAAACTGCCTATCCCTGGTTATCACAACGTAGAAAATGCGGTTGCAGCAATTGCTGTATCACTGCAGTTGGGCATCGATAAAAAGATAATAAAAGAATCCTTGAGCTCTTTTAAGGGGATAAAAAGAAGATTTGAATATCATATCAAGAAAGACAATTTGGTGTACATAGATGACTACGCTCATCATCCTATGGAAATCAAGGCCTTTTTAAACTCCGTAAAAAGTCTTTATCCAAACAAAAAAATAACGGCAATTTTCCAACCTCATCTATTCACGAGAACCAGGGATTTTGCAGATGGTTTTGCCGAAAGTCTTGATTTGGCAGATGAGCTTATACTACTAAATATTTACCCGGCCAGGGAATTGCCCATTAAAGGGATAACATCTGAAATAATCAGTGATAAAATGAAAAACCGGAATCACTACCTGATAGAAAACAATGCACTTTTGGATAGGGTCGCCGAAATTGAATCGGAAATCATATTGACGATCGGGGCAGGAGACATTGACCAATTTGTACAGCCAATTAAAGAATTACTGGATAAAAGCAAATGAATCTGCAGCTAAACAACATATGGAGCATTAGTAAAATCACCATTTTGGTGGTCATAGTTTTCGTGTCGATTGGTTTTGTCGAAAAGAGATATGGCGACAGAACATGCATATCCATTAATGTGGATATTGACAACCAATTTGAAAATTACTTTATCAGCGAAAGTGACGTGATCGATCTGATTACCAACAGAGGTGAATATCGAATTGTAGGCGAATCTTTTGAAGAACTAAAATTAAGGGATATCGAATCGGAATTATTAAAAACAAAATTCATACATAAGGCCGAAGTCTTCAAAGACCTGGCAGGAAATCTTTTGATTAATATCGATCAAAGCAGACCCATAGCACGTATGATGAGTCGAAAAATGTCCGATAGATACATTAGTGACTTAGGAGAAGTATTGCCCTTATCAAAAAGATATACAGCGCGCGTGATGTTGATTGACGGAGCCTTTGCTGACGATGCAAAATTGTACGATTTAAATAAATCAGAGACCGGAAGACTATTAATGAAATTGCTCTTGTTTATAGAAAATGACCCCTTTTGGAAAGCTCAGATTGCGCAGATGAACATTGATAAAAAAGGAAATATCAGGATGTACACCCAGGTGAGCAAGCAAGTTGTCGAGTTTGGCATGCCCATTGAGATTCACGATAAATTTAGAAGACTGAAAATATTTTATAAAGATATTCTTCCTACAAAAGGTTGGAATAGCTACGAAAGAGTTAGTGTAAAATTTAAAGATCAAATAGTTTGCGAATAATTTTTAAATTATGGAAAAAGATAAAATCGTTGTCGGCCTGGACATAGGAACCACCAAAATTTGCGCCATAGTAGGACGCAAAAATGAATACGGCAAACTTGAAGTACTAGGAATGGGAAAAGCTGTCTCTGATGGAGTGATCAGAGGCATCGTATCAAATATTGATAAGACCATGTTTGCCATTCAAAAAGCCATTAAAGAAGCAGAAGAACAGGCAGGGATCAATATCCGGGTGACAAATGTTGGCATAGCAGGCCAGCACATCAGGAGTTCTATTCAGCATGGAAGCATTACGCGGAATTCTACTGAAGATGAAATCACAATTGAAGACATCAATCGGATCACCAACGATATGTACAAAATTGTAATTCCTCCCGGAAGCGAGATCATACACGTAATGCCACAAGACTACTATGTGGATTATGAAGACGGCATCAAAGATCCCGTTGGCATGTCAGG
>JAUUZS010000378.1 GCA_030589835.1 Cyclobacteriaceae bacterium | reverse complement strand
CCACCACTATGCAGTTCAACATCATTTTTTTAATAAATTACACGGACATTTAAAAATATACTGCTAATAAAACTCTAATATATATAAAATCTTGGTAAAATATAATTTTAAACAAACTCATTGGTGCATCCTGATTTATACTAATAATTGCTTAAAATTAAGATTGTAATATACATTTAAGGAAAATCCGAAAGGATGCCATAAATTCATGGAAATTTTTATTCAAATATGCTCGAAGACAATTACCGTCATAAGGGAATGCGGAGGAATCTTGTTAAGATACTGATTGACAAGGGGATTAAGGATGAGGCCGTTCTCAAAGCCATTCAATCGATTCCTCGTCATTATTTTTTCGATAAGGCCTTTTTAGAACATGCCTATCAGGATAAAGCATTTCCTATTGGCGAAGGTCAAACGATTTCTCAGCCCTATACTGTGGCCATCCAGACTCAATTACTAGAAATCAAACCTGGTGACCATGTATTGGAAATAGGAACAGGATCAGGATATCAATGCTGTATTCTACTGGAGATGCAAGCAAAGGTGTTTACCATAGAATTTAACAAAAAATTATATCATTTGGCAAAGGACTTTTTATACAAACTTGGATACCGGGCGCATTTTCAGCTTGGTGATGGTTCTCAGGGTTGGCCAACATTTGCTCCTTACGATAAAATCATTGTAACAGCAGGTGCTCCTGCCTTACCCCAGGCACTGATCGATCAACTAAAGCCAAATGGAAAATTAGTAATTCCCGTTGGAGATGAAGAGCATCAGGAAATGATCCGGATATGTAAAGATGCCGATGGAAAAGTCAGCACTGAAAGTCACGATTTTTTCAGGTTTGTTCCGTTGGTAGGTAAATATGGTTGGAAAGAAAAATAAATACCGGTATATGAGTGAGAAATCTAAATTTGTTAAAGAATCACTAGTGGTGAAAAATGAGCTGCTTATGCCCAATGACACCAATCCTTTTGATAATCTTATGGGAGGCCGACTTATGTATTGGATGGACATTGCCGCAGCAATATCGGCACAGAAACATTCCAATGCTACCGCCGTAACGGCTTCTGTCGACAATATCTCATTTAAGCATCCTATAGAAATGGGATGTGTGATCACATTATCTGCCAAAGTGACCCGGGCATTTAATACTTCCATGGAAGTGTATATTGAAGTGATCGCAGAAAACATCCCCAAAAAAACAAAATTGATAAGCAACAGCGCCTTTTTTACCTTTGTGGCAGTGGATAAAAAAGGTAAGCCGATACAAATTCCTACGGCTATTCCTGAAACTGACATAGAAAAGCAATTGTACGATGGCGCATTGAGAAGGAGACAATTGAGACTCATATTGGCAGGAAGGCTGAAACCATCTGATGCAAATGAACTCAAGGCAATTTTTGACCAAAAAATATAAAATGGAAGAAAATAATGAACTTCTAAGATACATTTATCACGACGACCTGTACATGGTTAAGGAGCCTGCAGCTTCGGCAAATGTACCGGCAATTCAGGAGGAAGAATTAATATCTGAAGTCAAAGAAAGTGGAAGCCCTCCCCTTGCTCAGGAAGCCCTGCCCGTTACGTTTTATGGAAACAATGAGAAAAAAATCCTGATATTGGTCAATGATCCTACCAATGATTTCCTTAATCAAAAAGAACTGGAATTTCTATTGAGTATTATTGAACGGGGATTGAAGCTGTCTAAGGTAGATTTCGCCCTTGTGAATGGTCATAAATATCCTGCTCAACAAATTCTGGATGAAATAGAATACCTTTACCTGATTTCCTTTGGTGAGCATGATATTAGCGCACAAAAATCGAAATACCAGGTTATTGATGCGGATCACAAAAAGATACTTTTTGCTGAAAAATTAAGTGCAATTGAGGGAGACAGGGAGAAGAAAAAACTACTTTGGGAAGCCCTGAAAGCTATGTTTCATATTTAATTTCTGAAAAGATTGAACAATCGAGTTTGCATAAAAATCGGATCTAATGTACTCACCCAAGATGATGGGCTTCCTAATGAGGAGTTAATTGAAAATATTGTACAACAAATTTCCGAACTAAAGAATACAGGGAAAGAGGTGATTTTGGTGTCATCAGGGGCAGTCGCCGCAGGCAGAGGCGTTTTTAAGTCCTTAAAAAAACTGGATACCATTGCCGAACGACAATTACTCTCTTCTCTAGGACAGGTAAAACTGATCAATATTTACACAGAGCTTTTCAAGAAGCTCGACCATTTGTGTGCTCAGGTGTTAGTGACCAAGGAGGACTTTAAAGACCGGCACCATTACCTCAATATGCAAAACTGTCTTAACGCCTTGCTCGCCAACGACATTATTCCTATTGTAAATGAAAATGATGTGATCTCCATTACCGAACTTATGTTTACGGATAATGATGAATTGGCAGGCCTGATTTCAGGTATGCTCAATGTAAATCACCTGTTCATACTCACAAATGTTGATGGAATTTATGATGGCGATCCACAACTTGAATCCTCCTCCCTAATTCCCGAGTTTGATTTAACCAAACACCATCTGGGAAAAATGAGTAGAAATGTAAAATCGAATTTTGGACGTGGAGGTATTATCACCAAATGCCATACAGCCCAGCGTGTGGCAGGCCTTGGTATTCCTGTAGTGATCGCTAATGGGAAAACGGAAAATATCATAAACAGGCTGACAAAAGGAGAAAGGTTGGGCACATCCTTCAAGCCAAAAAAGAGCACCTCTAGTGTGAAGAAATGGATTGCGCATTCCCATTCCAATGCCAAAGGCCAGGTAATCGTAAATGAAGGTGCCCGCCAATCGTTGGCTTCTCAGGCAGCAGTTAGCTTGCTGCCTATTGGCGTGGTAAAAATTGAGGGTGATTTTAAAAAAGGAGATATAATAAAAATCCTGGACAATAATAATAATGAAATTGGGCTGGGGCAGACCAAATATAGTAGCGAAAAAGCAGCATCTCTTCTCGGAATAAAAAACCAAAAACCAATTATTCATTACGATCATTTATATTTGCATTGATCTCATCATACCAATCATCACATGAAACTGGAAAACACATTTAAGGCAGTAGCACATGCCGGTAAAAAACTCGCACTTGTCGAAGAGTCCGTTGTCAATCAATTGCTGACAGAGCTATCCTTAGCTGCTATTGAAAATACAGCCATTATTCTTGCGGAAAACAAAAAAGACCTGGCAAGAATGCTTGAAACAGACCCGAAATATGATCGGCTAAAACTTACCGAACAGCGAATAAAAGACATCGCCACGGATTTGAAAAATGTCGCCAAACTCCCTTCCCCCTTAGGGAAAGTCCTGGACAAACGCAATCATGAAAATGGATTGGAGCTAAGCAAGATCTCCGTACCTCTAGGTGTGGTAGGTATAATTTATGAATCAAGGCCCAACGTCACCTTCGATGTGTTTTCCCTATGCATCAAGTCCGGGAATGCCTGCCTGCTCAAAGGGGGTAGCGATGCTGAATTTTCTAATATCGCAATCGTCAACGTCATCAAAGAAGTAATACAAAAATTTGACCTCGACGAACACATTCTATCCCTTCTTCCTGCAAAACGTGAGGCTACTTCAGAGCTTCTAAATGCAGTTGATTATGTGGATATCATCATTCCTCGTGGAAGCCAAAACCTGATCAACTATGTTCGTGATCATGCCAAAGTACCCGTAATCGAGACCGGTGCCGGAATTGTCCATACTTATATAGATAAATCGGCTGATCAGGAAAAAAGCATACAGATCGTGAACAATGCCAAAACACGTAGAGTAAGTGTGTGCAACGCCTTGGATTGCCTGGTGATTCATCAGGATAAACTAGATGAACTCCAGGCTATTGCAAATCCTCTGAAAGAAAAAAAGGTAGAGATTTATGCTGATGAAAAAGCCTTCAATGCACTCCAGGGATTTTATCCTGCTGAGCTGCTAAAAATAGCTACTCCTGCGCATTTCGGAACAGAATTTTTGGATTACAAAATGTCTGTAAAGACCGTTGAAACGATGGATGAGGCATTGGATCACATTAGTGAACACAGCTCGAAACATAGCGAAGCCATCATTGCCGAAGACCAGGAGGCCATTGATCGATTTATGAAAAGCGTTGATGCTGCCGCAGTTTATTCTAATACCTCCACTGCTTTTACAGATGGCGCCCAGTTTGGCCTTGGGGCTGAGATTGGTATAAGTACCCAAAAACTTCATGCACGTGGCCCTATGGCACTTGGAGAAATGACAAGCTATAAGTGGATGATAAAAGGTGATGGTCAAATAAGGAGTTAGATTCCCGCCTGGGCTATTCTTATTTTTTAATGAACTTAAATTTTTGTTCATCAGTATAAATGGCCAGATAGAATAACGCCTGAAGGCATTGATTATCAATATACAATGATGCTGGTTAAGCTGCGGATTTAATGGTTCGATGGTTAAATTTCACCAGCCAATTGCCAACGCTAATACCTGGAAACAATAAAAAAAGCCCTGACTCAGAAGAATCAAGGCTTTTAAAAATGATTTTAGTTTATCTTAATTTGTTCCGGCATCAGCTGCATTGGCATTTTGCTCTTCATCAAAAGCCTCATTTAATCCGGCAAGTACTTTGTTGGTGATATCCAGACTATCATTGGCATACAAAACACCGCTTCCTTTGGTATATGTCAATACCAACTGAAGGTTTTTGTTTAATCCATAATCTCTTAGATAAACCGAAACCTTGTCGTACAGATCAGCATTCATTTTAGCTTCTTCACCCCTCATTTGCTGACCAAGTTGCTCCTGGTACATCATCAGGTTTTGCTGTTTTTTCCTCAGGTCTTCTTCAACAGCTCTTGCCTGACTAATGGTCATATTTCCAGCTGT
>JAUUZS010000487.1 GCA_030589835.1 Cyclobacteriaceae bacterium | reverse complement strand
CGCCCCAGGCTGTGTCGAACGACAATTCCCATGAACCTGAAATTGACTGCTCGGCAATGGCATTTTCAACTTTTAATACAGATTTTTTTCCATCTGACCATGTTAATTCAAATGCTCCGGGTTCAGTTACGTGTGCGCGAAAATGGCCGTCTTCTTCTATGATTTCGATATAGGGATAGGGTTTGGTTTCAAATTGGTTACCAGGGAAGAAAGACCGATTGTCTTTAGTTATGTGAGTAATGTGAGGTTCGTCTTTCTCTGCCTCTCTAAATATAATAAATTTAGATCCTTCAGGCTCAAAATGCAATGGAACAATAGTGTAATCACCTTCTTCCTTGTACACAAGCTGTTTGGTGATTTTGCCTGTCATAGGATTCCATAACTCAGGTACTTTTCCAGTCACCCTGAACTTGCATTCCACCTGTTCGTAGCGATCAGGTAAATAGGTCAAGTATCGATATTTAAAATCGCTTATACCTTTACGGGCAAATCGATTCACAACAAAAAATATTTCCTGGTTGTCGGTGGTTCTGTGAATAAAATCCAGAGCTGTATTTTCATTTGTACTTATAAACTCCAAATCGGGAGGGACCCCCATTCCAACCAAAACTTCATTGACATCCTGACCCCAAACTATGCGGCCTTTGCCATACTTATTTTTTGTATTGTTTTTACCATCGGTATTTCCCCACATCCGTTTTGCAATAACCTCCATTTCGCTGTCAGATTCAGGGTAATTAGTCAAGCCGGTAGCCCTCACAGGCCGTGGAGAAATAATAGTCAAGCCCTGCTTTACCAATTCCTCGACCTTTTTAAGTACTTCCAGATTGATGTCTTTCTCGTTGGGAAGGACCAGTATTCGGTAGCTCATTCCATCAGGAAGGACCAGGTTTCCATTTTTTATTGACGCCCGGTCGAGCAAAATATCCTTTGAGCATTTATCCCAGTTATATCCAACATTCAATTCTTTGTATTCATCCTTCAGGAAAACAAAATTTGGGACATCATCACCATAATAGTAAAGCACATCGGCAACAAATAATCCTTGTTGCAGCAGGAAGCTACAGCGGTTGAGATAGCTTATAAAATCGTCAGCCTGTTCCCACCAGGTGACATTAGGATTTAAATGAGTCCCGGCAAAGTATTCGTTGCCTGGTAGGCCAAATTCTTTTGGGGAAGATGTAAAGGTATGCCAAACGATACGGTTTACCCCTGCACAAAAAATCCGGTCGATATTGCCTTTTAGATCTTTGGGAGATCGCTCCCATTGCGGACCAATAGATGTAGGTCCCTCAGCGGCCACAAACCGTTTGCCATTCGTATGAGCAACGGACGCACTTTGCTTTACGGCCAGCCTGTCAGCATCATCTATCCGGTGAGTATTCGAACGTGCCCAGAATTCGCCTTGTGGAAAATCACTTATTCCCATTACTCGTAAGGCATCTACTGGGGCTGAATGAGGGCCTCCTGATTCAGGATGAATACCTAAACCATTTTCATGGGCCAGATTATAAAAAAGGCGGTAATGATTTTCAAACACACAATCGCCAACTGTCTGGCGAAAATCATGTAGAAACCTGTTTGTTGCCTCCCTGCTTTCAACTACCCTTCCGGTTAATACAGGCATATAATTTTTCAAGTCATACCCTCTGAATTTTTTAAACTCCAGAGGGAAAATATCGGTCCAGTTAACTACGCCCATTTCCCAACTATCGGTTTGTAAAAACCTGACGCTATTCCCGGCTTCTTGTGCTGTTTTAATTAAGGGTTGAATGACCGTGTTACTGAATAACTCAAAAGCCCGGGGCGACAGATGGTCAACTGATAGTCCGCTCCAACCATCACTGGAAGTTGAAGTTTTGGCACCGGTACATGTATAACCATATCTCAAAATTGTCCATTCTCCCGATGGGGCATTCCAATTTAGCATGCCATCCTTGTAACTATCTGTTATGTCAATAATTTCATTTTTTTGCAAAGGAGTACCAGGTAATGTGTCAGAATAATTTTCTCGTAATTCATGCAGGGGATAAATACCTTTCCATCCCATTTTTTTATTAAAAGATTTTTTATCCCAATTTAAAATAGCATCATTTTTTACCAGTCTTTCCGCATTATGTACAGCCTGAATCATCACATCCCTATACAATAATTCTGAAGGCGGTTGTGCCAACTCCATCCGAATTGACTTTCCTCCAGTTACATTGGTTTCAGAAAAGACTAACTTTTTCATAGCAAACTCCGGTGTAATAGTTGGCGCCCCAGGGTTCCAGCCACTTTGAACATTTATGCTCAATTCAATACCAATTCGTTCAGCTTCCCTGACCGCATGTTTGTATAGCTCCATCCATTGCGGACTCATAAATACCGGGCCGGCAGCAGTTTTCCTTGCCACATTGTAAGCAGAACTACCGGCATCAAACAAAGACGCTCCACCATATCCTTTATCTTTCATTTCCTCCAGATCCCGGGTGATTGATTCCCTGGTTACCATACTGTTGAGCCACCACCAATAGCACCTTAATCTTGATTCAATTGGCGTTAATATAAATCCATCCTGCAAATCAGTGTAATTTATTTGAGTGAATGTCTCTATTGGATATCGATTGGTTTGAGCATTTGTTTCCCAAAACATCCATGTAAAAACCAGTAAAAAAAATATTCTTAAACACTTCATTTTTAATGATCTATATTTTTTCTTACATATTTCTAAAAAGCCATGTCTCTCCGGCTTTTGTTTGAATTGTAACAACACCGTCCTGATCTTTTTTTAACACCATATAGTTTTGATCATTTTTTCTACATGCTTCAATTTTCTGCCAGGGGCTTAATAGTCGCAACTCGCCACCATAAAGAGATTTAATTTGCAGCATTTCTACCTCTGCTGCTGACCCTTCAGCTGAAACCAGAAATCCCCCTTGGGCGCGCAGATCCTTAAAACTAGTATGAATCCCAGGGGACAAAGCAGGAAATATTCGAATAATATCATCAACACTTTGCAAAAGCAATTCAGTAATAGCCATGCCCACTCCAAATTGCTCTGTATAATGTCCGAAATCATTAAATCTTTTTAGTGGAATTAGCGCATTCAGTGAAATTATTGCATTCGGACGCATCCTGGCTTTTATCTCCGTTTCAAGCCATTCTTGACTACCGGGCATACTAAGACGGGCACGAGCAATAGCGAGCATAAACGTTGCATTGTTGCCATTCCACTTTAGCCCTTCAATGGTACGCGTAAAAAGTTCCTTTTCTTCCTCGGAAGACCACCATGAAACAACGTCTCCTGGAAAAACAGGTGTTGATGGAACCGGAATATTATATTCAATCGGCGGAGCTCCCTCCACATCTACAACAATTGGCTCTTCCTTTCCATATAGTGGATAATCAGGAAGACGCTGCAGTGCTTTCTGAAATCTTTGAACCAACGATTCATCTTGTTTTAATATTTGCGCAGCTTCAATGGCAGCTTTTAGGGTATAACGGATTAAAGCGATATCAAATGTACTGTTGTAATTCCGATCCAAGTTCTTCGTCCAGCCCCAATGCTCCGGAGAAACTGAAGGGCCAAGATGAATTATTTTATCACCTTCACATTGTTCGATGAATTCAGCATAAAAAATGGCTACTTCGCGCACTACCGGATAAACAATATTTTTCAATCTCTCAATATCAGGATCGTATTTGTATCGCCACCATAAAGGTTGAATACTAAATCCATTCACACCAATAGTCATTCCCCAAGTGTGATGAATGTATTGCCTGCCATTCCTACTTTTACTCATAGTAGGATTTGCCGGTTCATAAGCATACATCACATGTGGATAGTAAGCGCCATCCATAGAAAAGACTTTTTTTGATAACCATTTTGCCCGCGAAAGATACT
>JAUUZS010000308.1 GCA_030589835.1 Cyclobacteriaceae bacterium | reverse complement strand
CTACACCAGGAGTAGCATAGTTCGTAAATCCTATAAGGGTAGTGATATTAAAAAAGTATATCACAAAAACCAGGAACAAGAAAATCAATAGCACATAGGCTCCCCAGCCCATCAGTCCATGAAGAATTGTAGCGATTTCAAAACCTATTCCTCCTGTAATAAAGCTTAGCTGGATAGGATTGCTCTCATCAAGCGTGATATAACCAAATAATGCACTCAGCCAAAAAATAAAAAACAGTATAAAATGAAATGACCTGCGTATGGAAAGCAGTTGTTTTTTGAATATGATGTAGGTTCCTAAAAGAAAAAGGAAGGGTGGGACAAGAAATGAAGCAATCCCAAACCATTTATAAATAAAATAATGACTGGAAATCGCCCCCAATAGTCCAAACCAATTTTCGATCTCAAATCCGGATTCTCTAATACCCGTTGAGGAATAAGCTTCTACGACACTTTGATCGGCGTTGCCGGTAAAAAGATACGATACGAATGCCGTGATTAAAAAAAATGACGCGGTCAGTAAAAAAAGCCCGATCGTTAAATGCAGTCGTCGATCCTTTAAAAAATCAAAGTTAAAAGATCTCTTTACTCCTTCTTTTTTACTTTTTTTAAAAGTGTTCGACTTATATGAATTTTTGCCCATTTACATATTCAAATCACAAAGCTAATGAAATGATGAATATTTTAAGCGATTTAATTAAAATTTGACTTTTCACTACCCTGCAATAGTCTTAGTTGCTATTTGCTAAAATTAATTTATTAATTCGCTTTATCAAGCCGGGTCCCTGGTAAATAAAGCCTGTATACAACTGGATTAAGCTGGCTCCTGCTTTTATTTTTTCAATTGCATCTTCAGGAGAATTGATTCCGCCTACTCCAATGATTGGAAATGGAGTAACTGCATGATCTCTTAAATATTTTATAACCTGGGTAGACCGGTCTTTCATCGGCGGGCCACTCAAACCACCATTTCCAATTTTATGTATCATTTCTGCATCCGTGGTGAGACCTTCCCTGGAAATCGTGGTATTGGTCGCTATCACACCCGCCAAATTGACTTCCTCTACAATTTCAATGATATCATCCAATTGATCGTTTGACAGATCCGGTGCTATTTTCAGGAGTATGGGCTTGGGATGCTTTTTGTTATTATTTCGCTCCTTCAGCCTTAATAGCAAATGCTTTAGCGGTTCTTTCTCTTGCAGCTCACGCAAGTTTGGCGTATTGGGAGAGCTGACATTTACGGCAAAATAATCAACATGCTCAAACAAAGCCTCGAAACACAGCTCATAATCCCTGGTTGCTTCTTCGTTAGGTGTGATTTTATTTTTACCAATATTACCGCCGACAATTACCTTGGAATTTCTTTTTTTCAGTAAACTTACTGCGTGCTCTACGCCTTCATTATTAAAGCCCATTCGGTTTATGAGTGCTTCATCAGCAGTCAATCTGAATAATCTTGGCTTGGGGTTTCCCGGCTGTGCTAAGGGCGTTATGGTTCCAATTTCGATAAAACCAAAACCCAGTGCGGCAAACTCGTCAATAAATTGAGCATCCTTATCAAACCCGGCGGCCAAACCTACTGGATTTTTAAACTTAATACCAAACACCTCCCTTTCAAGTTTTTTGTTTTTATAATTAAACAACAGGCCAAAAATAAAATTTCCGCCAGGAATTTTAACAATCGCCTTCAATAAGCGTGTCGTAATATGATGGGCCTGTTCCGGCCTAAACATAAAAAGTATTGCCCTGACTATTGGTTTGTACAAAATAATATATTTTAAATTAAAAAACTTAACTTTTATGAATCATGAATATGTTCTATATATGGATAAGTAATTGATAACCACGCCAATAAATTACATAAAAAACAATTTTCACCAGCAATTTTTGAATGCCATTTCAATGCCTTCCGACTTTTTACATGTATTGTCTACACGTATCATTTAATCTTTCCTGCTTTATGCGGGTTAAGCTATGCTCAGATATTTCTTTGCGAAAATAAGACATTGGCATTCAGATCAAAAGCTAAAACTACCAGAAATATTCAAGTCAAATCAATTCTTCTGCCAATCACTGCCTTTACTTTTTCAAAAAAAACCAATGGTGTCATTGTGCGCCAATTGTTCATATTTAATCCTCCGCCGAGATTAATGTAGCTGTCAACATCATATTTTTTCCATTCCTCGGTCACAAAATCCCTGAAATTTATTGCTGCAATCCAGCCTTCTTCAATGTTATCAAACCACTCTTCATAATAACAATCATCAGAACCATGAAAGTTAAAAATATTTTCTCCGATCAGTATGAATTTGTTGATGCCATGGCCTTGCAGATGATCAATCACATTTCGCTTCAGATACATAATGTCATTGGTGATGGCATCATTCCATTCCCCTATAAATTCTATAACCGAAAACCCAAGCCCGTAATCTACAAAGAGCAATTTGATGTAAAGTGTTTCAGAGCCCATAAAATCCCAGGCAGGATCGATGTAATAGTTATAGATGGCATCCTGATAGCTGTTGAAATCATACTCTTTTCCATAAAAAGGTGACAGCTCATCTTCAGAAGCATCATAGTATTTTAGCCATGCATAATACGGTTCTATTTCGTGCAAAATCAGCCTTTCTTATTTTCTACTTTTCCAATTATCTTGAATTTTGCAAATACGCTTTCACTATGAGGAGCGGTTTTTAATTCGTCCGTCAAATCCTGGCCTGCCCAGTGCTCATAATGAAGGCCATTTTTCCACAACCTCGAATGCGTCAGCTCATAAATGATCCCCTTATAAGAACACCATATCTCCTCTTTATCTTGCCCGTTACGCAATGAAAGCTCTATTTTTGAATATGATTTTTGCAAATTTCCTTCCACAATGCAATATTCAAAAGAATTCTTATAAGATTTATATTATATTTATCGAAAGATTATTGTGCAGGAAAGATTTGATATTGCCACGAAAATATTCAATTGAATATTTTATACGATTTTAAAACGATAAACTCTTGGTAATGAGTAATAAAAGTAGGATACTTGAAATGAGATAATGCACAATCGATAATAAAACAATAGTTAGAATAAATTGTATTTTTATTTGATTTTAATCTTATAAATGAATAAAATTCAACTATCTTTGAATGATATTTTTTAGCTACTGATATAAATGGGTATTCTAATTCCTTTATTCCTAGTCATCATTTGCTGTATAATTATTTGGAGAGCCAGCGACGGTTTTACTGCTGCCTCTGATTATATAGGCAGAAATCTATCTGAAGGAGTCAGAGGAGCAACCATTAATGCCATCGGCAGCTCGCTTCCTGAGCTGTTCACTTCTTTTTTCTTTTTATTTTACCTGAAAGATGTAAATGGATTTTCCGGGGGCATAGGGACCACTGCAGGAAGTGCCATTTTCAATGGCATGATCATCCCTGCCTTTGTAATACTGGTGGTAATTCTTACAGGTATTGCCAAGAATATTACCGTATCTAAAAAAGTATTATACCGGGATGGTTTTTCATTGATCATTGCTGAGTTTCTTTTTATTATAATCATCAGCGGTAAATCCCTTGATTGGTGGCATGGTTTATTTTTAATGATTGTATACTTTATATATTTAACCTATATGTTAAAAAGCATGAAAAAATCCGGTCCGGATACTCATGCTCATGATGAGTTTGCATTTAAAATTAATGAGCCCAGAAAAAGCACCTTGTACTACTTGTTGACCCTAGATTTGGAACCCATCTTTATTGGAGGAAATCCCATTACTTCTAAAAGGGCCTGGCCACTATTAATTTTTTCCACCTTGTCCATTGCTTTTACTTGCCTGATTCTGGTACAGGCATGCGAGTGGA
Source organism: Cyclobacteriaceae bacterium (assembly GCA_030589835.1). Next base: position 1,909 of record JAUUZS010000308.1, on the reverse strand, counting down.
TAGGAAGTTCGGAGTACACCGTACCTTTTATTGGGACATTCGAAGGACTTGATATTCCTATTGTTTTTGTGGCCATCATCTTAGCTTCTGCGGCGTCGAGTGTTCCGGACACCATTATATCGATGAACGATGCGAAAAGAGGCAATTATGATGATGCTATTTCCAATGCTTTGGGAAGCAATATTTTTGATATTTGTTTTGCCCTTGGATTTCCTTTGTTTCTTTACACCATAATTTACGGGCCAATTGTTATGAATCAGGAGACCATCAATCAAAGTTCAGAGCTCAGAATGCTTCTTCTTATTCTTACTGTTGTAGCCTTTATTGTGTATATTTTCCGAAAAATAATCGATAAAGTTCAGGCAAATTTACTTTTGGGTATTTACAGCATTTTTATGCTTTATGTAATAGGACGAGGTGCCAACCACCCTGTTGCAGAAGAAATTGCTGAATTCTTAAGAAGCATTGTTTCTTATCTTAATCTGCTATAATTATTTTCAAGCAATCTTATTGGTTTTTTTGGTAACAAAAAAAGTTCAAAACAGTTAAATATTATACATTATTCTTATTGTTTACTAGTGAGCTATGTTTTTTGCCTGATAGGCAAAAAATACTTTGCAATTGTACTTTTAAAATTCGAAGTTAGATTATCACCCAGAAAAAGTTTATCTTTTTAAAAGATTTTTAAAACCTAAACTATCTAAAATCATGGAAGGCATTCTTTATTTTTTCCCTGTTTCGGGAGTAATCGCATTGCTATTTGTTTTATGGAGATCATCATGGGTATCGAAACAGGAGGTAGGAACAGGAAAGATGGCCAAAATTGCAGATCATATTTCGAAAGGCGCCATGGCGTTTCTCAAGGCAGAGTATAAAGTATTGGTCATATTTGTTGTCGCACTAGGAATTGTACTGGCTTTTAAGGGAGCGGCCGAAGAAAACTCACATCCGCTGGTAGCCTTATCTTTTGTAGTAGGTGCCCTGTGTTCTGGCTTAGCAGGTTTTATGGGTATGAAGGTTGCGACAAAAGCAAATGTCAGAACTACCAATGCCGCCAGGACCTCAATAGGAAAAGCCCTCAAAGTTGCCTTTATAGGAGGTTCTGTAATGGGCTTAGGAGTTGTTGGGCTCGGAATCCTTGGGCTAAGCATATTATTTATTTTATACACACATCTTTTCGGGGTTGAATTTGACAACATCAGCAAAGTACTTAATATATTGGCAGGCTTTTCACTCGGAGCTTCATCCATTGCTCTATTTGCACGTGTCGGCGGAGGGATTTACACCAAAGCTGCGGATGTAGGCGCTGATCTTGTTGGAAAAGTAGAAGCAGGAATTCCCGAAGATCACCCTCTCAATCCTGCAACCATCGCAGATAATGTAGGCGATAATGTAGGCGATGTAGCCGGCATGGGTGCCGATCTCTTTGAATCTTACGTTGGATCGATAGTAGGCACCATGGTGCTTGGTGCTGCTTTTGTAATATTACCGGAATTCAGTTACGACTACAATGGTTTGGGGGCAGTAATCTTGCCACTGGCACTAGCCTCTTCCGGTATCATAGTATCAATAATTGGGACTTTCTTTGTAAACATTAAGGTGGGCGGGAGTCTCCAAAGAGCATTGAATATAGGAGAATTCGGATCTTCTGCTTTAATGGTCCTCGTTTCACTTTTCTTAATCCACTATATACTGCCTGAGAGTTGGATTATCAATGATAAAACATACACTGCCATGGGTGTGTTTTGGGCGACTATTGCCGGATTGATTGCCGGTCTTGGCATTGGAAAGGTCACGGAGTTTTATACTGCCACAGGCAAACCTCCTGTGCTTTCTATTGCCCGGCAATCCCTTACCGGAAGCGCAACAAATATCATTTCGGGCCTTGCTGTCGGTATGATGTCTACCG
>JAUUZS010000346.1 GCA_030589835.1 Cyclobacteriaceae bacterium | reverse complement strand
GATCCTCTTCCTGCAGCAACAGGGATTCAAGCAAGGCTTTGTTGGGAAACATTGCTGGTTGAGATCGAAGCGATAGCCGTTTGTCAGAATAATTAAATCACTAAAAATGAAAGCTCTTTTCACCAAAACCATTCAATTAAGTGGCGTACTTTTTCTGGCCTTGAGTATTGCCGTTCAGGCGCAATACAAGGAGAAAAATTATGGCAATACACCAGATAAATTTGTACCCTACGGAAATTTTCAGGATGCGTATATAAAGCATTTCATGGAACCCTATCCATTTTTGGGTGCAGGCAGGGAAAAAGCAGAGCCGACGGGTTTGGAGACCGTGCGTATAGGTTTTCTTGGGCCACTGGAAGGATCAAAAGATGATCCAAAAGGAAAGCAGATGCTTCAGGCGGCCACTTTGGCCATGGAGCAAGCCAATGCCAAAGGAGGCTATAAAGGTATTCCTTTCGAATTGATGCCTCACAATGATGTTGGCCTTTGGGGAGCTGCAGCAAACGAAGTAGTAACCATGGATGATGAAAATGTGTGGGTAATCCTGGGATCAATAAATGATATCGTAACCCATGTAGCAATTCGGGTGGCCTTGAAATGTGAGATTCCTGTTGTCAATGTCGGAGATCCTGATCCTACCCTCACAGAAACGGGTATTCCATGGGTGATCAGGGTGATCAGTGATGACAGGCAAAGTAGCTATGCTCTGGCAAAAAGGATTTATAAAGAAGACGGGCATGCTAGGGTTTCTTTGTTGAGGACAAACAGCCGGTACGGAAGAGTGGGGACAGGTGAATTTAAAGATGCCTCCAGAAGAATGGGCTATCCTGTGGCTGTAGAGATCAGGTTTGAAGAAGGAAACACAGATTTCAGCGACCAGCTCAGCAAAATAAAAACCAATAATTCCGATGCTATTGTACTTTGGGGTGATGCAAAAGAGCTTGGAATGATCGTAAATCAGATGCGTGCTATGGGGCTTGACCATCCTGTTTATGCGTGTGACAGGGTCGCTACTCCCGAAGTCCTGGAGATAGCTGGCGATAATGCTAATGGCATCATCACCACGTCTCAATATAATCCCAAAGCCAACAATAAGAAATTGGAAAATTTTCAGAAAGCCTATAAGGAGCGTTTTCATATGGATCCGGACGTGTTTGCTGCGCATACCTATGACGGTACGAACATCGCAATTGAGGCAATTCAAAAAGCGGGTTTGAACAGGACGCTGATTCGCGATCTGATTACAGATAATGACACATTTCAGAATTATCAGGGAGTTACCGGTGAGATCGTTTTTGATGGAAGCTGGAATGATGTCGGGCAAATATTTATGGTGGAAATTAAAGATGATGATTTCATATTTAGTCCATTTATACTAAATGATCAGGTATTTTCAGGAAGTACTAAATAAAAAATAATGGAAGGGCCGGTTTGCAATATTCCGAATATCAAAAAAACATCTGCCTACAAATTGGCTGGTAAACAATCTCCAAATCACAATACGATCGTTGATGTAGGAGGAACCAGAATTGGAGGGAATGAAATTACGATCATGGCTGGCCCATGTGCGGTTGAGAGTAAAGATCAATTGTTGGGTACAGCCAAATCAGTGGCCAAATACGGAGCGCATATTTTACGGGGAGGAGCCTACAAACCCAGGTCTTCGCCATACAGTTTTCAGGGATTGGAAGAGGAGGGATTGCATTTGCTTCAACTGGCAAGATTGGAAACTGGATTGCCTGTTGTAACCGAGGTGATGGACACGAGGCAAGTTGAACTGGTTGGCGAATATGTAGATATCCTTCAGGTTGGTTCACGGAATATGAGCAACTATCCGTTGCTTAAAGAGGTAGGGATGGCAAAGAAGCCTGTGTTACTAAAAAGAGGAATGAATGCCACTATTGATGAATTTATGTGGGCAGCAGAATATATTATGAGCCAGGGAAATGATCGGGTGATTTTATGTGAACGCGGTATCCGTACCTTCGAAACCGCCTATCGAAATACCCTCGACCTCAATGCAATTCCCATGCTGAAAAGCTTGACTCATTTGCCGGTTATAGTTGACCCAAGTCATGGCACAGGGCATCGGTGGATGGTCGGCCCCATGGCCAAAGCTGCTATTGCCGCAGGGGCTGATGGCTTGCAAATGGAAGTCCATTACAAACCCGAAGAGGCGCTCTGCGATGGGGATCAATCGCTTTATCCTGATGATTTTGAAAAGTTAATGCAGGAATTGAAAATTTTAGCTCCTGCAATTGGTAAGAGTTTATCTTTTGGCAAAGCAGTAATGCATTGAACATTGAATGCACAGACCAATCACTAATATCCGTCATAACGAGGAGGCACGACGAAGCCTGCCTGTCCGGCAGGTAATCCATGTCGATTTTGTGATGATTAATTTAATAAACCGAGTTGGATAATATTAAATGCCTTGATTAGAAAACAAAATACAATGGATTCTAATTTTTCTGCTAATAGAAAGAGATTGCCACAAAATTTTATAGAAAAATTTTTCGCAATGACGCAAATTAATGACTGTGACCCCATTAGTATGATTTGTTTGTTTTTCATGAAAATAGCTTTCACTATTTGCCGTCATTACGAGGAGGAACGACGAAGTAATCTCTATCGATCTGCAATGATTTAACTGCATAAATAACAATGTTTAAATGAAAGGAAAAGGAGGCGTGGTTTACATACTGACAAATAAAAATAATACAACGCTTTACACGGGTGTGACCTCTGATCTTTTAAGTAGAGTTGACGAACATCGACAAAAGGTTTATCCAAAGAGTTTTACATCAAAATATAACATTTCAAAATTGGTATATCATGAAGGCTTTCACTCAATTGAAGAGGCTATTTTGCGAGAAAAACAGATTAAAGCCGGATCAAGAAAAAAGAAAATTGGGTTGATAGAATCCATGAATCCAGAATGGAATGATTTGTTTGTTGAAATTGAAAAAAAATGGTGAGGCTACTGTATTTAGTGAGAGATTGCTTCTTCCTCCTTCGTCGTCATCGCAATGACGCCAATAAAATATTTTATTATCGTCATTACGAGGAGGAACGACGAAGTAATCTCTTTCAGTTTAAATTGGTTTTTTTATTTGGTCTACTTTTTCTTTGTATAACTACATTTGGATATTCACAACATCGAAGTGAAAATCAATCCATCAAAATTGGCTTTCTTATTCGTGATAAAAACGTTACTGCCATCCAACAAGCGGCAGAATTAGCCATAAAACATGCCAATGCAAAGGGAGGCTTCAAGGGTAGACCATTTGAATTAATCACCAAGTCCTGCGATGGGCCATGGGGCATTGGTTCCAAGCAGGCTGTCGACCTGATTCACGAAGACCAGGTTTCGTTGGTAGTGACTGCCCTGGATGGCAGGAATGCACACCTGGCTGAGCAAGTGGCTGCCAAATCTCATGTGGTGATGCTCTCCACTCAATCCAGCGATCCAACTTTATCACGCGCTTACGTTCCCTGGTATTTCCGGATGGTGCCGGATGACCTGCAGCAAGCAGAAGTGTTCGTTGAAGAGATTTATATAAAGCAGAAAATCAAGAAAGTCGCATTGATCTCACTGGACAGTTACGATGGTAAAAAGTCAGTAGAAGCTATGGTAAATCTGGCAAATGAAAAAAAAGTATCTGAGCCCGAAATATTTATTGGATTCGACAAACAACAGTTTGAAAAAATTAGACCCCAAAATTGGGAAGCCGTGGTATTGGCAGGATATTCTAAAAACGCTCCCGAAGTCATTGAAAAAATCCAATCAGCAAATGGCCAGATTAAAATTTATTCCTTTTTGAATGTGTTTAATTTCATGAATGAATTCAACCCTCAACTGTTGGAACAAATGGGCTTTGTAATGTCTTTTAATGTAGAAGATAAAAGGTGGCTTGATTTCGAAAACGCATTTCAATCTAAATTTGGAATCAGCCCAACACCAACTCTGGCCTATGTGTATGATGGAATACTGCTATCCATAGAAGCCATCAGGAAGTTCGGGCCAGATCAGGAGGATATCAGGATTGGATTCAAAAATTTAGATTATATCGGAATTACCGGAAAGGTTGAATTTGATGGCTTGGGGAATAGGAAGAAGGAATGGGAATTGACGAAATGAAATCTCATTTCATAAATTGAACGACCCATCCATATTTTTAATTAAATTGCCACATCATCGTATTCAACAGAAAGTCCGAATAACATCATGACAAAATATAGTGCTTTCATACCTTCAAGAAAAGAAATATTTAGCTCCGTCATTGGTATTTTACCTAGCCGACAGGCTGGCAGGGTGAACCAATCCGTCAGCTATTTGCAGAGAGATCGCTTCGTGCCTCGCGATGACATAAATATGGCGAAGTCTTTGCTTATTATTTTTTTCTTAGTCAGCCTCATTACCATCCAATCCTGCCAAAAAAAACCCGTCGATGAAAAGCAGTTGGCAAGAGATAAAATCACCATTAGGACATTGGGCTTGGCTTATCTGGAAGAGAACAAACTGGAAGAGGCTGAGGCTGAGTTTCTGAAACTGACAGATCTCGCACCCGATGAGGCACTTGGTTTTGCCAATCTTGGACTGGTGTACCTCAGGATGGATAATTATGAAAAAGCCCTCATGCACTTGGATGAAGCTGCCAGAATAGATGCGAAGGATGCAAACATCCGATTGATTCGGGCTAAAGCATTTGAGCTAAACAATGAAACAGAAAAGGCGATTAAAGAACTGGAGGAAACACTCAATTTCTCGCCGGGAGATGCAAAGGCTTTATACCAACTGGCAGAGCTGTATCAGAAAAATAACGATCCCAAATCAAAAGCAGCAAGAACAGATTACTTGTCAAAGGTGGTTGAATCATCTGCCGCCAACATTGTACCTCGCTTGCAATTGATCGAAATGTTACTGCAAAATGGAGAGACTGACCAGGCACTGAAAAACCTGGAGGAGATTGGCCAGCAGTTCCCCGGATTTACCCCTGAAGCTACAGATTTTTATAATAAAACCCTGGATGCCTTGCACAGCAGCCAAATCAAAGAGGCGCTGACTTCTTTATTGATCTTCCATAATTTCCTCAAACTCACCACACCGTATCAGGCAGGCATTAAAGAATTGAAAGGGCCGGGCGGTGCATTGATCGGATTCCCGGTGATTTCCTTTAGTGAAACCACCACTTCCTTTATTCAGGAGGGGGAATCACTGTTGGACGCCATGAAGTTTACCGATGTGACCTCTACAGCCGGGCTGGATTTTGAAGAAGAATTTGT
>JAUUZS010000286.1 GCA_030589835.1 Cyclobacteriaceae bacterium | reverse complement strand
CCCTTACTTTGGTCAACGATGATCAGGCAAATTTGATTGACCTCTCCCATAAAACGATCGATCTGATCGAGCAGCTAAATAAAAAATTAGCACACAAAGATATTGAAATCGTGGTACAGTCAAACACTGCGGAAATCATGGAAGACAATATAAATTCCATTATCGAGCTTGCCTTGGTTGGTGGCTTGTTAGCTATTTTTGTCCTTTGGATATTCCTCAAAAATATCCGCTTGGTTTTGGTGATCGGCCTTGCCATTCCGATATCCATTTATACTGCATTCAACTTTTTCTATGCCTTTGACATTTCCATCAACAGCCTCACCCTCGTGGGCATGGCATTGGCCATTGGTATGCTGCTCGACAATAGTGTAGTCGTACTGGAAAATATATACCGGCAAGCGACACATCAAAAATCGTTTGACGATGCCGTGCTTATTGGCACCAGGGAAGTCTGGCGTTCTATATTTGCTGCCACGCTCACCACCATCACCGTCTTTTTGCCCTTTGTTTTTTCCAACAACTATATGATCAAAGTGATGGGCAACCACATCGGCGTATCGATCATTTCTACACTTACTGTTTCTTTGTTCGTAGCGCTGCTGCTCATACCGATGATCACCCATTTTTTTATGGCGAAAAAAGGGAGAAACAGAGCATTATTCGAAAAGGTCTCATTGAGAAACAGGATGATACAGGTATATATCCTATTCCTGAAATTTTCTATGCGTTACCCTGCAAGGACTCTGATCGGAGCATTGTTATTATTTTTTATCACTATCCTGGGGTCTATGGCCATAAGTGTGAACACCCTGCAAGAAGTTGAGTCCAATGAACTTCAGCTCTACGCCACCATGCCGGGAGGTTCTTCGCTTGATGCTACAGACATTTTGGTACAGGAAGTTGAAAGCCGATTGGAAAATATCGAAGAAAAAAAGGACATCATCAGCAGAATTGAGGAGGAAGACGCCATACTAACCATTGTTTTAAAAGAAGATTTTAAAACCCTTCATAACCGAACGATGGCAGATGTAAAAACGCTCATTGAAGAACGGATAAAAAATATTCGCACTGCCGAATTAAGCTTCGAGCAACCGCAGTCGAGCCAGCGATTTCGGGGGCCGGGGGGTGGTTCCGGAGGGAAGGAAGCGAATTTCCAACGCATGATGGGCATCGGATCGCAACAAGAAAGCATTGAGATTAAGGGACAGGATTTTGATAAAATGCAAAATGTGGCCGAAGACATTCAATATTATCTGGAAGAGTTGGTGACCATAAGTTCTGTTCGATTAAATGTTTCGGACAACCGCCCTGAAGTACACATTGATTTCGATGCTCACCTGATGGCGGAATTTGGCATTCCCCTTACCTCTGTCGCATCCGAATTAAACTCCTTTCAGAACGAAATCTCCTCTGGTTCTACCTTTAAACAAGGATTGGAAAGCTATGACATCAACATAAAAAACTATAGTGAGGCAGAAGAGGAAGTGAAAAATATGGGCGATCTTAAACAGCTGGAGATTCCTGATGCCAATGATACGAAACGCGAACTCCAAACATTGAGTGATCTGTATTATACTACTGGTATGCGCAACATCAACAGGGTAAATCAGGAAAAGCAAATAGAACTCACTTATCGATTTGAGCAAGACATCAACGAATCCAATACCTTGCTAGAGGGCGCAAGGATGGAGATAGATGAAATTGTCGCCAGTTTATCGCTGCCTTCCGGTATAGCAGTCGAAATCATCCATGAAGAATCAGATTTAGAGGAATATTACTTTTTGATCGCCGCAGCATTTATTTTAATCTATATGATACTGGCCTCTGTGTTCGAATCTTTTGCTTCTCCGTTTGTGCTGATGTTTTCTATACCGCTTGCTGCAATAGGATCGTTTACAGGACTCATCATCACCGGAAATTCGCTTTTCAATGCCAATACCCTTACGGGATTTTTAATCCTTTTAGGCGTCGTGGTAAACAACGGGATCATTCTCATCGATTATACTAACGTACTGCAGAAGAAAGGCTACCGGCAAACCCGGGCACTCATGGTCGCCGGAATGGCAAGGGTACGCCCAATTCTCATTACCGCAATTACCACCATTATCGCCTTGATGCCTCTGGCATTGGGAGAGGCAGAATATGTCGGGAGTATTGGTGCTCCCTTCGCCATCACCGTTATCGGAGGCCTCACGTTCAGCACGATTTTCACCTTGATTTTTATTCCCACCTTTTATTCCGGACTAAACAACACCATTGTCTGGTTTACCAATCTGGATTGGAAAATAAAACTGTTGCAATTCATTGCTCTGGGCATTTCCTGCTATTTTATTTATTATAATGTGTATTCTTTTATTTGGCAACTCGCCAATCTGATGCTGGTAATCTTTCTCATTCCTGGAATCACATATTTCCTGCTCACCAGCCTGAAGCAAGCCAATACCACACTTATTGAAGCTCATGAAGATGTGCGGATTAAAATTCAAAACCTGGTAAAAGTCTATGACCGTGACAACCGTTTTGTCCGGGAATGGAAATCCGGCATTAAAATCAAGGAACGATTCGAGAATATAATGGCCAAGGTATCAATAGAAAAGCTGAATCATTTGATATGGCAAATTCCACTTATTGGATTTTTAATCTATTTTGCCTTCTTTTATCTTGATGCGCCATTTTGGTCTTTTGTTATTGCAATCTCGTTATTCTTCATGATCCAAGGGGTGTGGAATGCTATAATCCCTCATTTGCAATCACCATTTATTGAGAAAATCAGGCTAAAACCCATTCTCAGCGCCTTCATTTTCTGGGGGATTCCAATAGTCAATCTGGTGATTTTTTACTTTCAATGGAACAACCTTCCATCAGTAATCATCATAGGCCTTTTCTGGTATGTTGCACTTGCCATTTACGTCACCTCAAATAGCTTATTCAAAAATAAAATAAATATCAACCGGCTTAGCGGACGCTTTTCCAGACTCCGCAGAAGCTATTTTGCCTTTGTGCAATCGATTCCTGTCATAGGCAAGAAAAAGCAACCATTTCGGGCATTGGATGCTGTCTCTTTGGAAATTGGAAATGGCATGTTCGGGCTGCTTGGCCCCAATGGCGCAGGCAAAACCACACTCATGAGAATTATCTGTGGCATCTTTGAGCAAAGCTATGGCAAAGTGTGGATCAATGGCATCGACACCAGTGAAAAGCGTGAAGAACTGCAGGGGTTGATCGGGTACTTGCCGCAAGCCTTCGGAACCTATGAAAATATGACTTCATGGGAATTTCTGAATTATCAGGCTATTCTGAAAAACATTACCGACAAAAAAGAAAGGGAAAACCGGATCATGAAGTGCCTGAAAGAGGTAAATATGTATGATAAAATGCATGATAAAATCGGCTCATTCTCCGGTGGGATGAAACAGCGGATAGGCATCGCCCAGATTCTTCTTCATCTCCCTAAAATCCTCGTGGTGGATGAGCCAACAGCAGGGCTCGACCCCAGGGAGCGCATCCGGTTTCGCAATCTGCTGGTGGAGCTAAGTAAGAATCGAATTGTGATTTTCTCTACCCATATCATCGAAGACATATCCAGCTCGTGCAACAATATGGCGGTGCTGAACAAAGGGAAGCTGAAATACCAAGGCACCCCGGCCGACATGACCAATACTGCCGATGGCCATGTGTGGCAATTTGAGGTCGCCCCAAAAGAATTCGACACCTTAAACGAGAAGCTGATGATCCTCCACCATATGAGGGACGGCGACAAAATCCGTGTAAGATGTCTTTCACGAGATGTGCCTTACGAAACAGCAATAAATGTAAGGCCAAATTTAGAGGATGCGTATTTATGGTTGATTAAAGGAGATAAATTGTAATGAGAAATACAGCGTACATATCAAACCTTATAGATTTGATTCTGAAGCAAATCCACTACAACTTCAAAATTATTTTTGGTGGAAAATTTTTCTACTTTTTATTCGCCGCATTTGGTTTTTTCATTCTGGTTACCGTCATCAATTTATATTCAAACAATAATATTGAAGAGGTTGATATTTACAATTTATTACTCTTCCCTGCCATACTGCTGGTGTTTTATCCGACTACCTTTGGCATTCAAAATGACGATGATGCCAGCATGCTTGAAATCATATTTGGCATTCCCAACTACCGGTACAAAGTATGGCTTGTTCGTTTTGTGCTCATCATGGTCATGGTATTTGTCATTCTCCTGGCCCTTGGGGGATTAAGCTCGATTGCCCTGGTCCATATTCCAGTATTGGAAGTCACGATTCATTTACTATTCCCGGTATTTTTCCTGGGTGCATTGAGCTTCATGTTTTCTTCCCTGGTAAAAAACGGAAGCGGTACAGCGGTGGTGATGATTGTTATAGGTATGAGCTTATGGATTCTGAGTGCGGAAATTACTCAAAGCGAATGGAATGTATTTTTTAATCCTTTTAATATGCCCGCAGATATGAACGAAACCCTCTGGGAAGAGCGCATATTCAGCAATCGCCTATATCTGATTTGTGGTGGCATTGTAGCGCTTTTGTCAGGATTAATCAACTTGCAAAACAGGGAGAAGTTTATATGATCCGTAATTTTATTGTCTGAGAAACCTAAGGCAGAAAACCAAGTCGTATGAATCTGATGTCGTGGGCATCCAACCTGGCGTGCAGCCTTAATTCGAGGCCACCCGTTTAGATATAGACAAGATACGAATTTTTATCTTTCGTTTATTTATCGAGTCCCTACAAAGAACGATAATATTGCACCATAGGAATTGGTATTGGAAGAAGTTCCCCATCGGATACAACACCAGTAAAACCAAATTGAAATGCTTTGCCTTCTCCCAAATGCCAACGTATTCCGGGTATTAATAACGACAAGCCATTTTTTTCGTTGGTTTCGGTATAGGTTTCTTCCACCAGAACATCATTCCCGGTACTGGGATTATATTCGTAATACGTATAAGTAACGGTTTCAGAGGTAGTCTTACCGGGCAAAAGAATAAAGGAATCAAACACAAGGCTGACTCTTCGCCCAATTTTAATCATCCCTGCGATACTTGTTATGGCTCTTCCCTCAGTCTCTCCATCACCCCAAACGGCGCCATATCCCCCAGAAAATGCAATATTTTTTGTTCTATCTCCAAACGATAAAGTTCCAAACGGCACTGCTCCACCATAGTCAAGGGCTGCCCAGGAGCCTGTTCCAAGTAATCCGCCGACGGCGAATTGTGTGTTTTCGCCAAATTGAAAACTATATTTTGCCGTTCCGATGATTGGCACACCAACCCATGAGGTCATAACCCCAAGGCCAAAATTATCTGCTACCGCAAACTGAAGATCCGGGCCAAAAAGATTCCATTGAACATAATCTTCCCCCTTCTTTATGGGCAGGCCATTGGTGGTAAGGAAGTAGCGGGTGGCAAATTTATCCTCTCCGATAAATTGACCTTTCACATTGAAATCTGAAGAACTGACTAATACGATTTCCTTTATGACATGCTGCGGAATGTACACTTCTCGATTATCATTGGTGAGAATTAAAATTTCCCGGGCATCCTGTTGCAATATTTTACCTATAAGTTGGCCTCCATCTGTTTTTATAATACGATAGGTATTTGTCGTGTCTTGTGAAACTGAGCTATTTTGTTGGGCAAAGCTCAAACTGGCAATCGACATAAAAACCAAAATGAATATAATTTTTTTCATTTTCATTTAATTAATTAATTAAAAAGAAAGATAAAGTACGCAAATGTTTTACCTCTTTTGCAAATCATTATAAAACTATTGCCAAATTCACAACAAGCATATTTCTAATTGTTATGAATTCGTACCTGCCCCAATTCTCTGTTCAAGGTTGCTCGGGGTCGAAAAATTGTGTTATGCTCAGGCACAGAGCTCAAATCAAAAAAACATAGCATGCTCTTGATTAATGTTGAGGCTGCAATCTCAAAGCCATGAATGCTGCCGGGATATATT
>JAUUZS010000093.1 GCA_030589835.1 Cyclobacteriaceae bacterium | reverse complement strand
TATTGATTGACCCGCTTATGCTTGTGACCCCAGTGGCCAACGACTCCTTTTACAATCCAGCTGCACCGATAGGCCAGACCGTCCTCATCGATATTTTCTTTTTCTACTTTTGTAATCAATACCTCATCCACTTTTGCCTCTGCCCCACCCTGATTTTCGATGATCATACTTTTACGTGTTTGCAAATATATTTGTTGCAACAGATCATTGTCGTTGCACACCGATAGTTTATCATAAATATCCCCCTCCTCTCTGAAGTCAAACGCCCGATAGGTATTTTTCAGCAACTGACTTATTAATTTCCTGGCCTCCGGATCGGAATAGGACATTTTAGTGACAAAGGGGATTGGGGTCTTGAAGCCTATCGGAAAAGCAAAAATACCAAGAACAATATAGAGAACGAAAAAGAATTTGCGCCATTTTGACAATCCATTTAAGTTCCAGTTATTTCTGAAAAGCATAAAAAGAATCATCAAAACACATACAACAGTAAATAGTGGAAAGTGAATTAGGGCTTGTTCTGTCTTTTGTTCTGTTACAGTAGGTAATATATAATGCTTCAAAAAATTGGTCCATTTCAGTACGTTATCGGCAGGATGGAGTTCATATGGCCAGGGGCCTGCAGGATCAATCGACATCGATGGAATGCGTTGGATTTTTTCATTGAACATATCCCAATGGAGGGTCACCTCTTTGGGCATTCCCGGATCGGGGTAGGCTAATATAACCCCAATAATCGCTGAGGCATAAGAAAGTGGTTTTGGGATTTCCATAATCTGAATGCCCGATAAATTGACTTCAACAAAGTGTACCCGATCTATAATTGGCTTGCGTGCTTCTCCATCTATATACAGGATATTGTGCTCTGCAAGCAGCACTGAGACTGCGTGCATAATACTATCCTGATCTTTCACTTCGATCTCGTCGTTCATTCCATAGCCAAAATCAATCCACCCTTCCAGGTCTTTAATTCTCACCAACACTTCATGCCGCACCTCGTAGGGTTCTACATAAAGAAATGACATAAATGACGAGCTGTGATGACGGCCAATATTTTTATTTTCGAAATAAGAATACCAAGGATCTTCCCAGTTAAGAATTAATTTCTCCTGTTTCTCCAGAAAGCGTAGATCGTTGACCGGAATGGTTTTATGATACACAATAATGCCTACATTCGCCGGCGATGACTCCAGGTTTTGCTGCATAGGCGGCGTAAAGGACACCTGGCCTATGCTGGAATGAATTGCATATTCGATTTCTACATAAATTACTTTTTTATTCCTTAGTGTAGCATCAGACTTTCCGTCAGACAAACTCGTGCGAGGTATTCTGAACCGAGGCTCCACAACGTTGATCTTTCCAATTAATTTGTGATTACCGGTTTGCACGATAAATTGCTGCCTCATGAAATATTCCCATTGCTGCCGTTGGTTGGAAATAGTATAACCTCCTTCAGTAAACTCTTGAGGAATGATGCCTGAAAACCAGGGATAATCCTGTTCGCCGATTTCAAGTTTTGCAATAATATTATTGTCATGGATGAATATTTCAATAATCGTTTCGCACTTTTCGGCCTGAATTACATTGATAAAATCAGCGAAAGCAATTGACGGAAGGATAAAAAAAATAAAAATAAAATATGTTCTCTTCATTGCTCACCAGCACTATTATTCCCCGAAATGTGAAATAAGTAAAAATCCCGCTAAGGCCATATGAATAATCCATTAATTTCACTGAGGATTATGCCGGTATGAAAATTTCGAGATTTAAATACAGGACAGCAAGTAGTGTTTATCTGTTAAGATTAAGTTTTTAACATAGTAATTCCTGCAACATCAAAAAAATCCAAGGCATAATATTATGTTTGTATCATGATTTGTACAGATTAAAAGAACATCAACATGAGCGGAAAGTTAAACATTGCTATTTTATATGGAGGAAGATCTGTTGAACATGAAATATCTGTTCGTTCAGCAACAAACGTTGTAGCCCATATCGATCAAGAATCCTTTCGTATTGTGTTGCTGGGTATTGATAAAACCGGACGCTGGTATCTCAACCAATCTATTGACAATGATATAAAATCGGGTACTTCTGTATCTATTAATCTGGATGCATCGGCGCCAAATATAATCGAAAACAAATCGGGTCGGAAAATAAAAATTGATGTGGTATTTCCAGTATTGCATGGTACCGATGGGGAAGACGGGAGCATTCAGGGCCTGTTTACGGCAATGGGATTACCAGTATTGGGCTCCGGGGTTTTAGGATCTGCCATATCGATGGATAAAATTATTTCCAAAAAAATATTGAAGGAATGTGGCATCCCTGTTGCAGCCTATATGGAATTCAGCAAATCTCAAAAAGTAGGCATTCAGTTTGGGCAAATTGTCAAAGAAGTCGGATTGCCCTTTATGATTAAGTCTGCCGCACTAGGATCTTCTGTTGGTGTATCGATGATCAAGTCAGAATCGGATTTTTCCAGTGCCTTGGAGGACAGCTTCAAATATAGCGACAAAGTAATCATTGAGGAGTTTATTAAAGGGCGGGAACTTGAGTGCGCAGTTATGGGAAATGAACATCCCATTGCTTCTGTTCCTGGTGAGATTAAAATTGTAAAAGACTACGATTTTTATACCTATACCGCTAAGTACCTGGATCCAGATGCCACTAAAATAATCCTTCCGGCAGAGGTGGATAAATCAACCACAGAAAAAATAAAAAACCTGGCTATTTTAGCCTACCAGGCTTTGCGATGTGAGGATTTTGCACGAGTTGATTTGTTCCTTACAGACACGGGAAGCGTAATAATAAATGAGATAAATACCATTCCGGGATTTACAAATGCAAGTATGTTCCCTTTGATGTGGCAGGAAATGGGTATAAACTATACGGAATTAATATCAGAGTTGATAAACCTGTGTTTGACGCGACACCTTGGCTCAAAAGGTCTGGAAACTGATTTTAATGCCGTGAATTAGTACATATTGACGAATAGGGAATTATTTTTTGTAAATTCGCATCTTTGAATAATATCAACTAACAAAAGTTGTTTTAACGGTATGCTGGAACATATAAAAAGGATATCAAGAGAAAATTCGTGGAAAGGACTCCTCTTCCACACCGCATTTATTGCATTGGTAGTGATGTCACTCATACTCATATTCTTTTACCTATATCTCCCAGCTACTACAAATCATAAAGAAACGATTACTGTACCCAACTTACAGGGGATGTCATTGCTTGAAATGGATGTTTTTCTGAAAAAAAGGCATTTGAATTATGAAGTATCAGATTCAAATTATATTGAAAGATATCCTCCACTCACCATTCTAAAACAATATCCACTGTCAGGTTCGCTTGTAAAAGAAAGGCGAAAAATTTATTTGACTGTAAACCAGAAGCAGCCAAACACAATTAAGATGCCGGACTACATTATTGACGGGTCATTGAAAAATGCCGAACTGATATTGAAAAGCTATGGGTTGAAAAGGGGCGTCATAAGATATAAACCTGATTTAGCTTCCAATGCCGTACTGGAGCAGGTATATAAAGGAAAAACAATATCTCCGGGAGATCCGGTCATGAAAGGTTCCGAGATAGACCTGGTAGTCGGTGATGGCTTGGGCAGGCGGGTTTTTAGTGTCCCAAGGTTTATCGGTTTACCAATTGACGAGGCAGATTTTTCCATAAAGGGAAGCGGGCTAAATACTGGAAGTGTGATTATAAAGGTGATTGATGAAGAGCAAAAATTGGAATTGCTAGAACTTGCAAAAGAGCTGCAGATCGATACAGCCTCAATTGTGGAATCGGGACATGTATTTCAACAAATGCCGGAAATCGGCAAAACAATACGGCTCGGTCAGCAAGTAGATTTGTGGGTGGTAAGCCTGGATGAAGAGGACAGCTTAAATGTTGTCGAAAACTGGCTGGATACAAATAATGAAGAATTACCTCTGGATGAATCAGATGGGGAATAGACCTCCTTACATTTTTATATTCCTTATTATACTTTTGGGTAACAGTGGGTTTTCCCTCGCCCAAATTACTTTCAAAGCAATTGATAAAGAAGCTAATGCTCAAGTAAGGGTTGCCTCTTCGGGGCGCGATAGCACACAGCTTGAGCTTCCTTTTTGGGATGATTTTTCACGTACCTCCTATCTTCCTGACACCACACATTGGTTTGTGGAGACAGGAACATCAAACATTTCCGTCAGCCTTGGCATCAACCCTCCGACCATCAATGTTGCCGTTTTTGATGGTTGGAATTCGCAGGGGTCGCCCTACAGCCCATTGGAACTGGAAGAAGGAATTGGAGACAGCCTGGTGAGTAAATTCATTGATTTAACTAAAGTAAATCCTGCGGTGCGGGAATCTGTTTACCTAAGTTTTTTTTGGCAAAAAGAAGGCCGGGGAGAATTTCCCGATGACCCGGATTTTATTCATCTTCAAATGATGAATTCAGAAAAAAAATGGGTTACCATATGGGAAAAAGCAGGTGAGGATGTAAGCGGAGAGATTGATTTTAAACAAGAGATCATTCAGGTTAGCGATCCTTCTTTTTATCATGCGTACTTCCAGTTCAGGTTTCAATCTTACGGCAGGTTGTCAGGAGGGTTTGACACCTGGAATATTGATTATGTGTATATGAATTACAATCGCTTTCCTGGCGATCTGGCAATCGAAGACCGTGCACTGACTACTAAACCTCATTCATGGTTAACGCAATTTTCAGCTATGCCATACGATCATTTTATCATCAATCTGGAACAGAACCTGCAACCCACAAAAGTAGGTGTTTATAATTTGGATGATCAGGTTCAGCCAATCGAATATTATGCTTTGATCCAGGATTCAATAAAAATATTCGATGAGATGAATCAGGGGACGCCTTTAAATTTGGCTCCTGGAGCTAATCCCGAAATCATTTCAGAGCCCATCGACCCAAATGCATTTGATCGGAATGCAGATTCGATATCCTTAATTTTAGAAACTAAATTTTTCATCAATTCAGGCGATTCTGCCAATTGGTTTAATAAATACGATTTAAGGAGCAATGATACGACGATTAGTATTATCTCCTTAGATCAGGAGCTTGCCTATGATGATGGTACGGCAGAGTGGGCTGCGGGGCTTTCACAAAAAGCAGGCATGCTGGCCTATAGGTTTGTTGTGCCGAAGGGTGATGCCATCACATCAGTCAATATTTATTTCCCCGATTTCATTTCATCTTCAGCTGGTAAAACCTTTACCATAATTATATGGGATGACCTTTTTCTTTACCGTCAGGGCAGACTGCTAACCGAGCAGCATATTGTCAAAAAATCCACTTCTTTAAATCAATTGACATCTTATAATTTCGGTAGGCCGGTTGTGGTATCAGACACTTTTTATATCGGATATGAACAATCGGTTGATGATTTTTTTCCTGTAGGACTAGACAAAAATGGACCCCCACAACAAGGCAATGTTTTTATAAACCTTGATGGAGTATGGGAACCTTCAAACATTATTGATGGAAATTTAATGATTCGGCCTGTATTTGGATTCAAAAAAGCAGTTGGCATTGAGGATGAAATATTTAAAGACATACTGCTGTACCCCAATCCCAATAAGGGCGCTTTCAAGATCAAAGGGCAATTTGATCATGCCAAAATTACTAATCTGTTGGGAAATACCCTTTTGGATATCGAAGGAGATGAACTTGAAACAGAAGTAAAGCTTACAAACCAAAAACCCGGATTGTATATGATGATATTAAAGAGAAAGGGGAAGTATAAAACTTTTAAAATTATACTTAATTAAAAATAGCATTATTACCTTTCGCATAAAAAAGAACGGCAATAAATGCCTTTATATTTAGCTTTTTAGATATAATACCAACATCTTTGCCGACAAATTTTTAGCAAGTAAAGTACCTTAGCATATGGGATCGATAGTACCGGCAATAACAGCAGTTGGAGCTTATTTACCTGATTATATACTCACGAATCAGGAATTGGAAAAATTAGTAGATACCAACGATGAGTGGATTACCTCCAGAACTGGGATTAAGGAACGGAGAATCCTGAAAGGAGAGAGGCAGGGAACTTCAGTAATGGCCGTAAAAGCGCTTCAGGAGATACTGGAACGAAGCGGAACTGATCCAAAAGACCTGGATGCAGTAATTGTGGCAACTATTACTCCTGACTATTTTTTTCCTACTACAGCAAATCTGGTTGCCACCGAGGTCGGAGCCGTAAATGCTTTGAGCTTTGATATGGCGGCGGCATGCTCAGGATTTATTTATGCCTTAGAAACTGGCGCAAACTATATCAGGTCAGGAAATTATAAGAAAATAGCCGTCATCGGAGCGGATAAAATGTCGAGTATTGTCAATTACAAAGATAGAAATAGCTGCATACTATTTGGTGACGGTGCTGCCGGTGTACTACTTGAACCAAATGAAGAAGGTCTGGGTATAAACGATTCTATTTTGCGCAGTGATGCCGTAGGAAAGGAACTTATCTATTTAAAAGGCGGTGGGTCTGTCAATCCACCAACACACGAAACCATTGATGCGGGACTGCATAATTTTTTCCAGGATGGGAAACACGTGTTTAGGTATGCTGTAAAATCCATGGCCGGTGTTGCTGCCGAAATCATGGAAAGAAATAATCTGAAAGGCGAAGATATCGCTTATTTAGTGCCTCATCAGGCAAATAAAAGAATTATAGATGCAACTGCCAATAGGATGGAAATTGGACCTGAAAAAGTAATGATGAACATCCAATATTATGGGAATACCACAGCAGCTACTATTCCATTATGCTTGTATGACTATGAAGATAAATTAAAAAAAGGTGACAACCTGGTCCTTGCAGCCTTTGGCGGTGGGTTCACTTGGGGATCGATGTACCTAAAATGGGCTTACTAATTTTGCGATAAAATAAATTCTTCAATATTCCGATACACTATATCCATTAGTTTTGTTCGTGCTTCAGTACTTGCCCATGCATTATGGGGGCTCAGCACCAGTTTTTCAGGATATTTCACCTTGAGTAATGGATTGTCCTTATTGATTGGTTCTTTTTCAAACACATCGACACATGCGCCTGCAATTTGATGATCATTAACCGCATTGGCCAGGGCCAATTCATCAACGATGCCGCCTCGACCCATATTTACTAAAATGGATGCCGGTTTCATTAATGACAGTTCTCTAGTCGAAATCAGATTTTGTGTTTTTTCATTTAACGGGGCATGGATCGAAATGATATCTGAAGTTCCAAGCAATTCATCAAGCGATAACCGAGGATATTCATTCTGGGTATTTTTACCCGAAGTTGAATAATAATTTACCTTAGCATCAAATCCCGTAGCTATCCTGGCCACTGTTTTGCCGATATTGCCCAAGCCGATGATTCCCCAAGTTTTATTATATAACTCGATAATGGGAGGACCGTAATGCGTGAAAATATCACTTTGGGAGTAATCTCCCTTTTTTACATACGTATCGTAATAACTTAGCTGATTGTACAGCCGTAGTATTGATGCGATCGTATGCTGCGCCACACTATGTGAGCTATAGCCTACTGCATTTTTAACAACAATTCCCTTTTCTTTGGCCGCATCGAGATCAACGTTGTTCATTCCAGTAGCGCTGATGCATATAAGTTTGAGATTTGGGCATTTCCCCACTACTTCTCTATCAATAACAACTTTATTTGTTATGATAATCTCCGCATTTGCTATTCGTAAAACAGTTTCATCCGGAGAAGTTGTTCCAAAAGTAACCACATTACCGAAATCTGATAATTTATCGATGTTCCTGACCTTACCTAAGGTATTTGCATCAAGAATTACTATTTTATTCATGAGATGGTTTAGCTTGATCTATATACAAGAAATGAATTAACAAAGGTATAGATCGCGGGTAAATAAAAAAGTAATGAGGTCGCTATACCGGCCTAATTGTTTCGCTTATTCATATTTGGGTGTTGCTTTTTTCCGTATTGTATGGAATTATAATGTTTTAATTTCTTTTTTCCATCATAACTGTTAAATGAGTACTTTGCCTTACAACCAGAAAAGCCAATTAATAAAACAATTAAAAATATAATTACATTTTTCATCTCCTTAAAATTAAGTAAAACACAATAGCTGCTATTCAACAAAACCCTCTCTGCTACATATTCCCTTTTTTATCCAGTGTCAGACCTGCTTTCGCAAGTCTATATTCATATGTAAAAGTAAGCAATCATCAAATTTTCATTTGTGATAAAATAATCAAAACTGCACACGGGTCAGGTTATGTAGTTTCTATACCTTTTTCAATGATTTGCTGCTCCAATAAATAGTTACCCAAATGGTATGAAAGCGGCGCATGCTTTGTCGGCACTTTATGACGCCTATACCAGGTTTCTGAAGTAGCAAATTGCCCTCGCCAGTGTTAAGCGACTAATTAATTCCTTCTGTAATCGAGAATTTTACATTATATTTAACCCTCATAATCAATTTTCTCAATGAGTTATCGTTTAAGAAAACAAAAGAATAGTTGACTGTAAAATTTTATCACATGAGAAAATTATTGGTGTTCATCGCAATATTATTGATAGGTTGCAGTCCAAAATTTAAAATTCAATCAGACACTCCCTTTCCCGGGGATTTCAAAAATTATCACACCTATAAATTTTACAATCCAGAGAATATTCCAGCCTCAAATTTTTCATTTGATAAAAATGATCAGAAGGTAATTTTTGATGCAGTGAGCAAAGAAATGAAATCCCGCGGCTACCAGAGCATTCAGAATGCTGATTTAATGATAAAGATACTTGGTGGAACAAAAAGCAGTATTGAAATTCAAAATGACCAGCACTATTATTCAAATAATACCTATAATTATAATCGCTATGGGGGGGGATATTATGATGATTATGACAGGCCAAGAGACCAATCAAAGAAAGAAGCTTCAATAATTATTGATATAATTGATATTAAAAACAACAAAATCGTTTGGCAAGGGGTAGGCACCGGGGTCTATGGAAAAAAAGAATCGATTACAGAAATGATGATCAGGGAAGGTATTTCAGAAATTTTTATAAATTATCCATATACGGCAGGAAACACCCCATAATCAAGCAGATGTGCATAGCTCTTAATATTTTTTTTACTGAAAAAATGGTATATCCTCTTATATTTGCATGATTGTTAACATCAATTAAAACTTTATGATTTTTGAATCCAGGGCATATGCCCGTGCAGGATTGTTAGGAAATCCATCTGATGGGTATTTTGGAAAGACCATCTCAATTGTAGTTCGGAATTTTGGTGCCCATGTATCGCTTTATGAAACTCCAGAATTGCAAATCGAGCAACAAGTTGAAGATAAAAATATATTCAGAAATATATACCAACTTGTAGAAACTGTTGATTTAATAGGCTATTACGGAGGAGATCGTTTAGTAAAAGCGACCATAAAAAAATTCTGCGAATTTTGCGATCGGCAATCAGTCAAGCTTCATGCGAATAATTTTACTATCCGGTATCGCTCATCCATTCCCAGGCAAGTAGGGCTAGCCGGTTCGAGTGCGATTATCACTGCCACATTAAAAGCTTTAATGGAGTTTTATAAGGTAAAAATAAGTAATGAAGTGCTGCCCAATCTGGCACTTTCTGTTGAAAACGAAGAGCTGGGTATTAATGCCGGGTTACAGGATCGGGTAATACAAGCCTACGAAGGATGCGTTTATATGGATTTTGACAGGCAAATTATGGATGCCAAAGGACATGGAAACTATGAACAACTGGATCCGTTGCTTTTGCCAAACTTATTCATTGCCTATAAAGTGAATTTGGGTAAAGTCTCCGGCGGAATATTTAATGATGTAAAAGCACGATTCTTGAAAGGCGAACCTCTTGTAGTTGATACCCTTGCTGAAATAGGGCAGCTTGCTGATGATGGAAAAAAAGCACTTTCGGAAGGGGATCATGCCAAATTGGCCAAATTGATCAATAAGAACTTTGATTTGAGAACCAAAATTTTCAATGTCAGTGACAGCAATTTGGAATTGATCAATTCGGCAAGAAAATGTGGGGCATCGGCAAAATTTACCGGTTCCGGAGGGTCGATAATCGGCACCTATAATAATGATGAAACCCTGAGATCACTGATTATAAATATGCATAAATTGAATGCCCGGGTTATTAAACCATTTATTGCCTAACGATTTCTGGCAAAAATAATTGACGTCTTCATGGCATACCCGCATCGCTTAGTAGCAATAATTATTAAAATTAGAATGATCTCTTAAATGATAAAAAAATGATAAAAAAAGCAGTAATTCCGGCAGCAGGACTTGGGACCAGATTTTTGCCAGCAACAAAAGCACAACCAAAGGAAATGCTTCCGATCATTGATACCCCC
>JAUUZS010000199.1 GCA_030589835.1 Cyclobacteriaceae bacterium | reverse complement strand
GATGTATGTTACTCCTCTGACGTACCTTGAGTTTCTGTTATTTGACAGAAAACATGGTTTTGGTGCAATATAATATGTGTATACGTGTTTTTTCAATATTGCGGAAAACAAGGAATTTCTGGCAGAGCTGAAAAAAACCTGCGACGGTGAAGGTGTCAAAAGCCTGATTATCATGTGTGATGCTGAGGGAGCCTTAGGGGATCAGGATGCTGCAAAACGAAAAGAAGCGATCGAAAAACATTATAAATGGGTAGATGCTGCAGCCTATCTGGGCTGCCACTCCATTCGCGTGAATGCCCAAAGCCAGGGTGCGTATGATGAGCAGATGAAACTTGCCGCGGATGGATTGGTAAAACTTTGTGAATATGCGGATAAAGCAAATATAAACGTGCTGGTAGAAAATCATGGTGGTCTTTCAAGCAACGGTGAATGGCTGGTGGGGGTTATGAAAAAGGCCGATCATCCACGTGTTGGCACATTGCCTGATTTTGGGAATTTTACCATTGATTATGCTACTCAAGAAACCTATGACAGGTATAAAGGGGTAAAGGAAATGATGCCTTTTGCCAAAGCGGTAAGCGCCAAGTCAACCCATTTTGATGCTGAAGGCAATGAGACAAATACGGATTATTTCAAAATGATGAAAATTGTTCTGGATGCCGGATACAGAGGGTATGTAGGTATTGAATTTGAAGGCCCGGATATGTCACAGCCCGAAGGCATCGATGCAACTAAAAAATTACTAGAGAAAGTTCGTAATCATTATACCGGGAAATATTAAAGGATTTGCATGATAAAATCAATCAGTATGCTGGCGGTCGATTGGCCGCCGGTTTTCTTGATTTGATGGCCTTATTTTTTATTGCGCATATTAGAAATTTTGTCCCCTCTCCTTCTTGGGTTTTTATGTATTCTCGCTTTTCTAAGATAGGATCCCCCCTGGTTGGTTTTTGTGTTTTTTTCTTTCTTTTCGTGAAAGGCTTGCCCCGGAGGTTTTGTGATGGATTTACGGTTGATGCTTACGTCAACTGCTTTAGGTCGTTCCTCAGGAATTAATTCTTTTGAGATCTCGACTTCCTGAGGGAAATCAATTGATGGAATACTATATTCCATCAATAATTCTATCGCTTCTTTGGCTACGGCTTCTTTTTCAGTATAAAACAGAATCGATTTACCTTGTTGCTTGGCCCTTCCGGTCCTTCCAATTCGATGCATGTAATTTTCGGGATAATCAGGCGTATCAAAATTGATGACATGAGAGATAAGATCCAAATCCAATCCGCGGGCCATGACATCGGTAGTCACTAATAATCTGTTTGCTCCCTGATCAAATTGCTGAATCGAACGGATCCTGTAATTTTGAGATTTATTCGAGTGGATCACGCAAATTTCTGATCCAAATTTGGTATTTAATGCATCAAATAATCTGTCAGCGTTTTTTTTATTGCTTACAAATACCAGCACCTTGCTATATTCATTCTTGTCTTTCAGGAGGTGAGCTAACAAATTCACCTTAGTATAAAAGTTTGGCACATGATAACAATTTTGTGCAATATTATTCAAAGGAGTTCCGCTGACTGCTATGGAGATTTTTTTGGGTGCAGTAAAAAAATCATCTATCAGCACATCAATTTCATTAGTCATAGTAGCTGAAAACATAATATTTTGTCTGCGTTCCGGTAGCAGGTCAAAGATATTTGTCAATTGAAACCGAAACCCCAAATCCAGCATGACATCAACCTCATCGATCACCAATTTTTTAATGGCTTTCAACTGCAATGGCCCATCGAGAACCAAATCATATAATCTGCCTGGTGTTGCCACAAGAATATCTGTACCATCAGCCACGGTTTGCTTTTGTGTATTGATATTTGTGCCTCCAAAAACTCCCAACGCACGGATATTAAGGTATGTGGTCAGACTTTTTATTTGCTCAACCACCTGCAGTACCAATTCGCGTGTAGGAACTAAGATCAATACTCTTGGATTAACCTGCTTTGAAAATTTGAGCTCTTTCAATATCGGGAGCAAATAAGCAAAGGTTTTGCCTGTCCCGGTCTGGGCAATACCCACCACATCCTTACCGGAAAGAATAACAGGACAAGCTTCTTTTTGTATGGGTGTTGGCCTGTCAAATCCCATCTCGTCAATTGCATTTTGCAATTGTTTTGAAAGGTTCAAATTTTCAAACGTACTCATTAAATGAATTATTATTTTTGCAAAAATAGGGGTATCTGATCAATATGATTGTGATTTTGAAGAATTATTAAATCTATGGTGCGATTGAACGCGCTAGTACGCCTATTCATATTTATTTTTTATAGCATCAAATCGCCATTCACTCCGTTGCTAATTCGATTTAGTATATATGTTGATATGCGGTTGTGAACACTTTTCCAAATCATGTTCACCCACTTACCTCTTTTCTGTCCGTCTTTATTCCAATAAAAATGATTAGAGAATTGAAAGGAAAATTCAGTACATTTAAATTAAGTTAACATTTAGTAATTTTTACTGGGGAAGCAATTGGAGCGGCTTCATATTTTGGCAAATCCAAGAAAAGGCATACTGTGGCTGTGTTGGTTGCTGGAGATGTAGTTAATGTTAATTCTGAGTAATTATAAAATGGTTATGAACTATTACAACAAGACAATTGATGTTTTATTATCGGTTTTTATTACCGGTATGGTATTTATTCTAATGAACTGGTATTTTGGATGGTTTGAAATGCCAGAAAATATGTTGGGTTATGTTATTGTGATTAATGCAGTTCTTTTTATGATAAGTGCTCTTATAAAAAAGAAAATGAGGATTCAAAAAGAATAATTATTAATTTTCATTCACCATAGGAATTACCTGAGGGTTTTATCGGAGGAATTTAATTGGCAAATAATATCTGTACGTTTTCATTTTGCACAATAAATGTTGGTGTGTAGCTATATAATTTTTTTTATCAAACGTAAAAAGCATGGGGTGATTATTTCACTTATATTGAATATTAACCAATATGATATCTTATTCCATTAAGAAATAAACCATCACCCCCGTTTATCAATCAAGTACTTTTTGCGGTACTCCACAGGGGTGCAGCCTTTTACCTGGCGGAATTGGCGTGCGATATTCTTGCTGTCATTCAACCCAAGATCTACCGCAATCTCAAAGATGGTCAGATCTGTTTCCAGCAGTTTATTGGTAAATTTTTCGATACGTAAGTTGAAAATATATTCATAAACAGGAAACCCGGTCACCTTCTGAAAACGTTTTTCCAGCGATCTTCTCGACAGGGGGACTTGCTTCAGGACATCCTCAACTTTTAGGTTCTTATCCATATTGTTATGGATAAATTTTAGTGCCATACCAATATATTCATCTTTTGTGGCATATATATCCGTTGAATTCCTGGTAATTACCTGGGTTGGCTCCACGACAATGTCGTGATATTCCTTGTTCTTGGTTTTTATCATTTTGTGCATCAAGCGTGCGGCTTCATAACCGCCTTTTACCGTATCAAGACTTATGCTGGATAGGGGAGGATCACTAAGGTTGCATAGCATTTCGTCATTGTCAACACCAAGCACAGCCACCTCTTCAGGACAGCGTATTTTTGTGAGCCTGCAGGCTTCGGTTATGTGCATTCCCTGGTTGTCATCACAGGTCATCAGGGCGATGGGCTTTGGAAGTGATTTTAGCCATTTGCTCAATGCAGAGGGCTTATAGTACCATAATTCCCTTGATTTGAATTTCCTGCGATGTTCAAAAAAATGAACAGAATGTCCTTCTTCAGCTAAGCGTGTTTCGAAGCCTAATCCACGCTCTCTTGACCACACGATGTCTTTAAATCCGTAATAGGCAAAATGTTCATATCCTTTCCTTAGAAAGTATTCTGCACCTATGCGCCCGGTTTTAATATAGTCACCGGTTATATTTGGGACAGTCTGGTGGCATTCCTTGAAGTCCTGTGCGATTACCGCAATGCCTTCATCAAGAAGTCTTTTGAGATTCGAATCGTTATAAAACTGACCCATAATCCCATTTGCTTTCCATTCTTTGGCCCATTTAAGAATCCCATCCATGCCTTTGGTCTCCCGGTAATAGGTGGGCATGCGACAAAAAACCCAGGGGCCAAATTCCTGTGAATACCTTGTGACGCCTTTTAGCAGGCTTGTGCCATACTCTTCACCTATGTCCGTTAAAAGGATAATTTTGATCATGAGACCAGAAATTTACCACTAACTTTCGGATTTAAAAATATCTTTGAGACTCTTTACCGTGGCATTATTTACCATAGGCTTTGCCCAGAAACTGATACTAAGAATGTAGCCAAGGCTTATAAATAAAAACATCATGCCCACTTTCAATGAAATCAGATCACTGAGGCCTCCGATAAGGAGTTGTACGATAGCACCACCGGCAATTCCTGTCATTAATATTCCCGCAAAGGATCCGTGATGTTTTGAAACGGAATTCAGAGCGAGCGAAACGATAACAGGGTACATAACAGATAAGAAGAATCCTGATATTGGAAATGCCCAAAGTGCCAATTCTGCATTGCCCCACAACCCGAGAGCCACACAAATCATTGACAAAATGGTGAACCACCTGAGCACCAGCTTGCTGTCAAGTAGCTTCAACAACACTAAGCCAAGCACACCGCCGATGGTCATCAATCCCCAGAAGTAAGATACCGCATCTGCCCCTGCTACTTCAGGGTCAATACCATGATAATTGTTCAGGAATTTCGACATCCAATATGAGATTCCCTGCTCAGAACCCACATAGGCGAATAATCCGATAAAGTAAAGGATGACATATTTGTTTTTCAATAATTCCAAATAGCTGTCTTTTGAACCTACCTTTTCATCTTCTTTAAGTTCTACTTTTGGAAATTTCACAAAAATGATGATCACAATCATGATAATGGCGATCACACCAAATGCCCAGTAAACCGAGACCCAGGATAAGGATTCGGGAACAAGATTCGTGAGTGTGCCAATGAGTGGTTTATCGACATTGCCCTGATCAATATTGGTCACAAAATAAGAGTACATTTGCGGGCTGACAAAGGAAGCCAATCCAAAGACGAGCTGCGCTATCACAAGGTTAAATGCATAATGCTTTTCGCCACCTGCCACACGCAACAATGGATTGATGACCACCTGGAGGGCCGCCATTCCTGTTCCGATAGTAAACAAGGAGATCATGAAGACATTAAACTGTGGGAAAATGGCAAATCCGAATGCTCCCAAAAAAGCCAAAATGAATGAGAATATGATCATTTTTTTCTCTCCATATTTCTGCAAAAGAAATCCTGATGGGATGGACATCACGCCATAGGCTATAAAAAAAGCAAATGGTAAAAATCCTGCCATGGTTTCTGTTAAGCCGTAACCTTCTGAAACATTGGGATTCAATGCTCCAAGAATATTCGTCAAAAAGGATATGACAAAGAATATCAGGAGAATAAGGATAACAATTATTGTGTTTCTTTTCATTTTATTTAGTGCTAAGGTTTTATAATATTCTTATTATGGCTTTGCCTATTTAACTGCAAATTCTTCATGCTCTTCTATTTGTGCTGCGGCACCAAGCATGGAAACATTTTCAATTTCAGAGACATAGATATTAAGTTTCTCCACCGACTTTGGGAAATGGCAATCTTTCAAAGCTACATTCATTTGGTCTTTGAAAAAAGGAAAAGCACCTGAAATGGATCCTCCTAGAATGATGGCTTCAGGATCATAGGCATAAAGAACCGATTTGAGGGCAATACCCAAATGATGCCCAAATTCAGACCATAAATTAAGCGCTTTTGGATCATTTTGCTTTGCATCAAGATACATCTGATATCCGTCGGTATGGTGAATTTTATCAAAGAAATTGGAACTGCAGTAATATTCTAAATCATGATCGAGATAAGGTAGATAGCCGATTTCTCCTGCCCCGCAATTTGTCCCGCTATAGAGTTTATTGTTAATAATAATACCCGAACCAATGCCGGTACCAATGGTGATCCCTACGAAAGTGTTGTACTTCTTGCCGAATCCGTAATATTTTTCACCTAAAACAAAGCAATTGACATCATTATTGACGAAGACAGGGACGTTAAATTCCTGCTCCAGTATTTTCTTCAGATGGACTTCCTCCCACGAAGGGATATTTACAACATTATATACGATACCCTGCTCGACATCCACCACAGAAGGCACGCCAATGCCGATACCGGTGATGTTTGGATTATAAACTGACTGTATGATGGATTTTAATTGATTTAAAGTGCTGCCGAGACAATCTTTGTCTTTGAGCAAAGAGGATTTTATTTCCAAGATGGAATTGTCGTTTATTAATCCTGCCCTTATATTTGTACCTCCTAAATCAACACCGATTTTCATTTTTTTTCTTGGATTTGAATCGCAAAGTTGTGCCTTTAATGCTACAATATTAACAATAGATAAAAACTACTATTGCGTTTTAAGCGTATCTTTAACCTCGAAATGCGTAATGCATAAAAATTATATTCCATAATTATAGTTGATTTGTCGTGAGGTGAAATATTATAAAAAAAATGAAAAACTTCGTGGTATGAAACTTCAGGAAATAAGTAATATACTATTAGTATCTCTACAATAGCTTGAAAAGTAGATCAATGTCCTTAAGTTATTTTTTTGTTGATTTAATTATTATACCTTAAACACATTAAAAATCAGGAGCTATGAGTATCCAAATCGAAAACCGGAATAGGAGGCATTTTGTGACAAAAACGGCGAAGGCCATCTCGGCTATATCACTTGCGCCTATGTTTAGTTTCGCAGGAAAACATATAGTTGAAGCTAAGCTAAAAGTGGCTTTGGTAGGAACTGGCTCACGGGGCTCGGGTTGTTGGGGAAAAAATCTGGTAGGACCTTATGCTGAATTTGTAGAGATGGTTGGCCTGTGCGACATCAATCCTAAGCGTGCGGAAGTGGCCAGGGGTATCATTGGTACGCAAGCCAGGATATATCACTCCAGGGATTTTGACCAAATGATTCGAGAACAAAAACCCGACATGGTGATTGTTACCACAATAGATAGCTTTCATGTCGATTATATTGTCAGGGCATTGGAATCGGGGTGTGATGTGATTTCAGAAAAGCCAATTGCCACAGAAGCAGATCAGTGTCAGCGTATTTTGGATACTGAACGCTTAACCGGCAAAAAAGTGTATGTAGGCTTCAACGTGCGCTATATGAATGAGTCAACTGAAATGAAACGTATCATTTCTTCAGGCGAACTAGGAAAAATCATATCCGTCGATTATCAGGAATACCTTGATACTTCTCATGGAGCTTCTTACTTTCGGCGTTGGCATGGAAAAATCAAGTATTCCGGGTCATTGCTGGTCCATAAATCCTCGCATCATTTTGACCTGATCAACTGGTTATTGGAAGCTGATCCAGTAGAAGTTCAGGCTATGGGAAAAGTG
>JAUUZS010000298.1 GCA_030589835.1 Cyclobacteriaceae bacterium | reverse complement strand
GCCTTCCTATACAATAATCACTTGAATGTGCCGATTAAGGGGAAATATAAATTTGGATTATTAAAAGATGAGGAACTTGTAGCGGTGATGTCCTTTAGCAAAGGCAGAACTATAGCACGTGAAAAGACCCTCTTTCACTCATTTGAATTACTGAGATTTTGCAACAAACTGGATGCCACAGTGGTAGGTGGCTTCAGTAAATTACTGCATCATTTCATAAAAACATATCAACCCGACGACGTGATGACCTACGTAGATAGGGATTGGTCAGATGGCCAATCTTTTCAAGCATTGGGATTTGAAATTTCTGAAAAAATGCCTGCCCTTGAATTCTGGCTCAATATAAAAACCGGCGAACGCAAGTATCCTCATCTTGTACTAAAAAAATATGATATGCTTGCTTCAGCGATTTCGAATGAAGCGGATAAGGCTTCCTTTTTAAATAAATTCGGATATAAAAAACTATATAATTCCGGGAGCTATAAACTTATTCTCAAAAGGAAATAAATCCCAGGCATACACTACCTAAAGCACTGTAAATAAATAAGTTGCGAGAATTAGGCTCAATTGCATTTTTTTATCCCTGCCCCAGGCAAGCTGCCAACACATAATTTGTATACTTCATTTTGCTCTTCCCAGCCTTTCGGATCAGTCAGGTTTTAAGGATTGAAATTATTGTTGATTTGCGATGTATTGATGCCCCTTTTTAAAAAACACAAGACCCGGGCTTTGTCAGGAAGTGTTGGTCAGGAGGGGCCTAAGAAGTGCCTCTCCAATAAAAAACAGGCCTATTTGCCAATTAATTCGGGATGGTTATCATGAATTTTCTCTTGTATTTCTACATCAAATTTCGCAAGATAAAGCGTTTTAGCTTCGGCGAGCGCTTCAACGGAAATTCCTTTTGCCCCCCTTAAGTCTGCTTTGTACAAATTAGCATTGGTAAAATCTGCCCCGGTAAGATATGCTCCCTGAAGATTGGTTTCCATTAAAAACGCATTTTTAAAATCTGCTTTAATAAGAAATGCCTTTTCAAAATTGGCTTTGATCAGATAGGCATCTTTGAAAATTGCCCCATTGGCATACGCTTTTTTTAACTTGGCCTGGTTCATATTGCAATTTTCAAAATTGGTTTGGTTCAACCGGGCACCTTCAAGGTTCACATCAATAAGGGCAGAATTAAAGAGGTTGGCATAATTTAAATTTGCCTCAATAAGGGTTGCATAATTTAAATTTGTTTTCACCAAAAAGGAATGGGCAAGGTTAATATTGTATAATTTATGCCTGTTCAGCCTTTTGATATTTCCCACAGTTCTGAAAGCCGCTTCTTCGGATTCCCATAAACGAAAGTCATCGATTTCATCTTTATAGGTTCTTATCCTCGATCTGATTTCCCCGGTCCTGTTTAACCAAAAGATCAAAATGCCAATTACGGCGATATCAAAAATCATTCCATGAGCCTCCGCTAAAACCTGACCATAAAAATCATGGAAATTTTCCCTATAGTAGGGCAGGCTGGCGCTGAGCACAATAAAACTCATCAGGACAAGAACTAATGTGGATGTTAGAATCGGCTTTTCAGATATTGAATATATCTTTTTCCATAATCGACGTAACCATCCTTGTGCTTTCATTTATTCCCCCTGGTAAATCCCATCTCCCTATTTGGCCACTAATTTAAGTCCTCCAATTTTCTTACCAAGCGTTTCACTGATTTTTATATAAGATTCTACCGTCCAGCCACCAACATGAGGTGTCAGGAGCACATTATCCATTCCAAACAACTCAGCTAATAGCAAATCTTGTTCTTCGGTAAGCTTGGCCATTTTTTCATTTTCCAGCACATCCAAACCTGCGGCAACAATTTTACCTAATTTAAGCTGTTTTACCAACGTCTTTAAAGGCATTATTTCACCTCTTGCCGTATTGAGCAAGATAATATTCTTCTTGAAATGCCCTATAAAATCATCGTTCACATAATACTTGGTTTCTGGCGTTAAGGGCACATGAAAACTAACAATATCGGCTCTTTCAAAGAGTTCTTCGAGTTCTACCTCTTCCACAACATCATTCGAAAATCCTTTTTTGTATTTGTCATAGGCAATAATTTTACAGCCAAACCCGCTTAATCTTTTAGAAACAGCCTCGCCCATATTTCCAAAACCTATGATTCCAAAGGTACGATGCATCAATTCTACCCCTCGATTTCCTTCACGATCCCAGATTTTCTGCCTCACCTGAATATCTGCGTTTCGCATCTTATTAATAAGGTTCAAAAGCATTCCCAGCACGTGCTCGGCCACGGCATCACGATTGCCTTCGGGAGCATTGAGCATGGTAATTTTTTGCCTTTCGGCAAATTCAAGATCTACCTGGTCCATACCTGCCCCGGATCTGGCAATAAACTTCAATTTTACCCCCGCACTGATCAATTCCTTATCGGCCGGGGTTTTACTCCTAATAATAATTCCTATATAATCTTCGAGAACATCGAGAATTCCCTTCCGGTCTATTTTAGGTTTATAATGCACCTCATATCCAATATCCTCTAATATTGGAATAATGCACTCATGAATCGATTCTGTTATTAATATTTTTGGTTTCATAATTTCAAAATATAAAATTCTTTTTTCTGTCAACAAGCGACAAAAATATTACTGTTTCGTCATTTTAAAAATTATATAAAAAATGAGCCACTAAAAAATAAACTGCCAGACCAAGTAAGTCGATTGTCGTGGTGATGAAAGGCCCTGATGCCAATGCAGGATTAAATCCTAATTTATCCAAAATCAATGGTATTATTGTCCCAAGCAAAGAGGCAAGCATCACTACAGAAAACAGTGCAATACCAACGATAAAGGCCAGGGTAGCATCGTATGAAAAATATACAATTACATAAACTAAACCTGCAAGCACTATTCCATTTAATATTGCTACAACTAAAGTTTTCATAAATTTTTTCCAACCGCTGGGTTCGAAAACGGAAATAGACGCCAGGCTTTGTACCACCAGCGCTGATGACTGGATGCCCACATTGCCACCAGTAGCAATTATTAATGGAATGAAAAATGCCAGCGATGCCATTTTCATCAAATCATCTTCGAAAAACCCTATAAATTGGGCACCCATCAAACCTCCTAACAAACCAATCACCAACCATGGCAGGCGAGCCCTGGACAACATCCATACACTATCATCTTCTTCCACATCCTCTGCAATACCTGCCATCAGTTTTCTCTCCTGGTCGGCCAGCTCGGTGATTACATCAATAATATCATCGACTGTAATTCTTCCTACAAGCTTTCCCTGAACGTTAATCACCGGAGCGGCTTCGAGATCATACTTTTGCATTAGGTCGGCAATTTCTTCTTCCTTTTGATAGGTGTACACCGAAATGATCTCAGTGTTGTAAATATCGGCTATTTTGGCTGTTGATTTTGCCAGAACAATCTCTTTCAATGACACTCTACCTATCAGCTCATCGTTATCATTCACAACATACACGGCATAGATTTTCTCTACATTTTCAGCCTGCCTTCTGATCTCTTCAATGCACTGTACAACATTCCAATTTACGTTGGCTTTGATGAGCTCTTTCCCCATCAGGCCTCCTGCGCAGTCCTCATCGTATCTTAAAAGCTCGATAATGAAATTTGCCTTTTCGTTGCTTTTAATATTGGCAATTACTTCTTCTCGGGCTTTTACAGGCAAATCATTCAGTATATCAGCAGCATCATCTGTTTCAATATTTTCAATATACTCCGCAATCTCTTCCGGATTGAACGCGGCAAGAAATTTGGCACGTGTATCCTCGTCCAGGTCCTCTATTACATCTGATGCTACCTCTTTATCCAGCAGTTCCAGTACATACTTTGATTGCTCGGCATTAAATTCTTCCAATAAGGCCGATACATCCTCATGTCTTACCAGTTCAAGGCTTTCACGGATAAAAACATCATCACTGTTTTCTACCGCTTCGCGAATCCTTTCCAGGAAATCTTGAGTAAGTTCAAATGGAGCTACTTTTTCCAATTTTGGATTTTTTTTGTCAAATTTATATAATCTTCTACAGAAAGCTGTTCTGCCCGAAGGTTAAAAATTTTGTCCTGTGTCAATTCTACTGGCAAAAGTATTGGTTTTAGCGCATTACGCAAGGTTTTACGTCTATTTTGAAACCCCTGCTTTACGATTTTTTTGAATACCTTTTCATCACAATCCAAATTGAAGTGTTCTTTTCGCTTAAGTCTGATTACAGCAGAATCGACCTTAGGAGGAGGAATAAATACTCCGGGAGGTACCAGGAACAACATTTCCAGATGGTAATATGCACCGAGTAATACGCTGAGAATCCCGTAAGTTTTATTCCCATGCGAGGCACAAATCCGTTGTCCCACCTCCTTTTGCACCATACAGACCACCTCCTTTATTTTCGTTTTGTGTTCGAGGATTTTAAAAAATATTTGGCTCGATATATTATAGGGAAAATTGCCAATGATGGAAAAGTCCGTTTTTAACAGATCGTCAATATTTATCTTCAAAAAATCCCCCTCTACAATATTTAGCTTATTGGAGTCAAAGTTTTTCTTTAAAAAGGCAATAGACTCTCTATCAATTTCGATCAGTATTACTTCTTTAAATGATTTTTCTATCAGGAAATTGGTGAGTACTCCTGTGCCTGGCCCGATCTCAAGTATGGATTCATCAGCTCCTTCAAATGAAATGGCATCTACAATTTTACGGGCTATATTTTGGTCTTTGAGAAAATGTTGTCCTAAAAATTTTTTTGGCCTTACTCCATGCATATTAAATTTCATTAAATTGCAGCCGCAAATTGCAGATTATTCTTCATATTAGATTTGATTCATTAATATTTATAGAAAACACGAGAAGATTATTATGGACGAAACACAAAACAAAGTTAAAGTAAATAAACCAATCATAGGAATCACGATAGGGGATATTAATGGAATAGGGCCTGAAATTATCATTAAAGCCCTATCAGATTCAAGGATACTAGACCACATTACGCCGCTAATATTTGGTTCCACAAAAGTGTTGTCCTTTTATCGCAAGATGATTAATATGGAAGATTTTCACTACAGTCAGATAAAATCAATAAAGGATTTGAACCCCCGCAAAATAAATGTTGTGAATTGCTGGAATGAAATGGCAGAAATAAAAGTGGGTAAAGTGAGTGATGAAGCGGGAAATTGTGCTTTTTTGGCGCTCAGAGAAGCCGTAAATTATTTGAAAGACAACAAAATTGATGCGCTGGTAACCGCTCCGATAAATAAAAAAAATATTCAAAGGGAGGATTTTAAATTTGTCGGCCATACCGATTTTATATCTGAAGAATTGGGTGCAAAAGACAATCTGATGCTGATGGTGAATGAAGATTTAAGAATAGGGGTGGTGACGGCCCATTTGCCGATTTGTGAAATAAGTGAGCATTTAACACAAGAAAAAGTCGAGCTTAAGTTGAATATCATGATCAAAACATTGAAAAACGATTTTGGTATTGACAAACCCAAGGTGGCCCTTCTGGGATTAAATCCGCATGCGGGCGAAGATGGATTGCTCGGAAAGGAAGAAACTGAAATAATCGAACCGGTTATTTCGAAATTCAAAAACAAAGGCCATTTGGTATTTGGGCCATTTCCTTCAGATGGCTTTTTCGGAACATTGCAGTACCAAAAATTTGACGGCATCCTGGCGATGTATCACGATCAGGGATTGATACCCTTTAAAATGCTCGGATTTGAAAGTGGAGTAAATTTCACTGCCGGTATTCCGAAGGTCCGGACATCGCCTGACCATGGAACAGCGTACGGTATTGCAGGAAAAAATGTCGCCAGCCCTCT
>JAUUZS010000267.1 GCA_030589835.1 Cyclobacteriaceae bacterium | reverse complement strand
TGAGCAGGGACTTTATAAAAGCGCATAAAATCAGGGGCGTGTTGTGCTGCTCCGATGTGGACGCCATCAAAGTATTGGGAAGGCTAAAGAAGTGGAACATATCTGTTCCGGATGAAGTGAAGGTTGTGAATTATGGCAATACCGAATTGACCAGGTTGTTTGATCCTGAAATTTCTGTGGTCGATTGTTTGTATGATGAGATGGCCGCACAAACCGCATCGCTTATTGATAACAGGAAAGTGAGCGGCCCATATGAACAGCATATCATTCAACCAAAACTGATTGTAAGGGGAACTTAGGTTTAATGAATGGGAGAATGAGAGAATGATTGAATGAGAGAATGAGAGAATGGGAGAATGATTGAAGGAAAATAGAGAAAAATTACGCAATTGATCAGCTAACTATTCCAATACGGATAAAAGAATTTTTACAAATTGATAATAAGATATACTTAGACTTTTTAATATCATGAAATTTAATAGGCTTGCTATTGACAATGAAAAGGATCTGATTTTTGGCCATGCCCCAAACCCGGTAAAAACGAGAAGAGGTTTGGAAATTGGTGGAGGGATTGTGTATCCCGAATTGAACTTTACCTTGCCGGAAATGAAAATTGATGCAAAGGACTATTCACAAGTTATAAATCATTATAAGCAAATCGTTTCAGGAGCCCTGGAAAGGGCCGTACAACTGTATTCCAACGGGGTGGTACTCGAATTTGAAACACTCATTGAGATGACTCAAAATCCAGATCTCGGCATCACCCTTATCAAAGAAATGAATGATATATGCGAAGACTATTATGCAAAGCACAATCTAAAAAGTGAAATCCGGCTTACGCCAAATGATTTGCGGGAGTTTGAGCGGCCCGCCAGGCAAAGGACCTCCACACTCCTTGATCCTATGTTGGAATTGTTTGAAAAAGGAGCAGAAGCCGGTGGCAATTTCCTGTCCATTGAATCAACGGGAGGCAAAGAAATTTCTGATGATGCCCTTATGATGTGCGACATAAAGCAATTCATATTTTCGCAAGCCGTACTTGGTGCCAGGGATATGGAGATGCTGTGGGGAAAGATCGTGACCATAGCCAACAATACGGGGACCATCCCCGGAGGAGATACTGCCTGTGGATTTGGCAACACCGCCATGGTGTTGGCAGAGAAAAAATATATCCCAAAGCTATTTGCTGCTATTGCCAGAGTGGCGACCATTGCCCGGTCACTGGTGGCCTTCGAACAAGGAGCCAAAGGCCCTGATAAGGATTGTGGATATGAAGGCCCATTTCTAAAAGCCATTGCAGGCATTCCGATTTCTATGGAAGGAAAGACGGCGGCTTGTGCACACCTTAGTCCTGTAGGAAATATCGCTGCGGCATGTGCAGACCTGTGGAGCAATGAATCGGTACAAAATGTAAAATTGCTGGCCGGTATGGCTCCAACTATTTATCTGGAACAGTTGGAATATGATGTGAGACTTATGAATCAGGCGATCAAAGGAGGAAAAAATGCTGTACTTGGTTTGCAAAAATTATTTGTTGATTCAGACATATATTTTGACCCACAGGCCTTTATATTATCTCCAAAAAATGTAATAGAAATTTCAAAAGAAATTGTAAGTGGAGAAAATTATGTAGATTCAACGCGAAAAGCGTGTTTAAAGGCAATTGAATTGATCGATGAAGGAATGAAAGCAGGGATATTGATGCGAGATGAAAAAGAAGATGAATGGCTACATATGATCAGGGATGATATCTCAACGATTCCGCATAACGAGTCAGATTTCATTGAGCAAGTGTTGCCGACAATCGATCAAAATAAATTAATTTTAAGTGAATATGGCCTCACTTGATTAAATTCGGGAGAAATTGATTACATATAATTAGTACATAAAAAGCAGTACATAAAAAGCAGAACATACATATAAAATATAGTCATGAGTGAATTAATAGAAAAGATTGCGATTTGCATTGAATTTGGAAAAATTAATCTAGCCTCCCCATATCCACCCAATATGAAAGGCGAGGTCGGCGCAGACGAGCTGACAAAGCAAGCCATTGATGAGGGGATTGATCCTGATGCAATACTCAATGAAGCCATGGTGGTAGGTATGGATAAAGTGGGGCAAAAGTTTTCGGAAAATAAGGTTTTCGTCCCTCAGATGTTGATGTCCGCTAAGGCTATGAGCACTGCCATGGAACATATCAAGCCATTTTTTCAGTCAGGAGCCGTAAAGCGAAAAGGCAAATTCGTCCTGGGAACTGTCGCAGGTGATTTGCACGATATCGGAAAGAACCTTGTAGGCATGATGGTTGAAGGTGCAGGATGGGAAGTGATCGATTTGGGCGTGGATGTGACGGCAGAAAATTTTGTCGAGGCAGTCAAGGCAAACCCCGGCTGTGTAATAGGATTATCTGCCTTACTGACCACCACAATGGTGAATATGGAGAGCATCGTATCGGAGGTTAAAAATGTAAATAATGACACAAAAGTGCTGGTTGGCGGCGCACCTGTAAGTGAGGATTTTTGCAATCGGATCGGCGCAGACCACTATTCTTCCGATCCACAAGGGGCGGTGAAATTTTTGAACGACCTTGTCGCTTAAAGGGTAATCTGCTTTGCACTGCCTTTTTATTCTCTTTTTTAATAATAATTTTATTGAACATTTACGCTATAAATGCTTGAAATCAAGGTTCATCGTCAGGATGAAATAAGCACGATAGAAACGGAAGGCAACGACTCGCTGTTGCAAATTTTGAGAACGCATGGATTTGAGCTATTCACTCCTTGCGGAGGAAATGGCACATGCGGAAAATGCAAAGTCTGGCAAAAAGGAGAAGGGTCAATTACAGCATGTGTCCATCATGTAACTGAATCTATGGAGATTATTCTTCCCGATATAAAGGAGGCTCAGATTCTGGTAGACCAACATGTGCACACGCTATCCGTACCATTCAATCCCGGGCCATCAATGGGATTGTCCTATTTGCCTCATGGAGTGGCGATTGATTTGGGAACAACAAGCCTTGTTTTTTATCTGGTGAACTTAGTCATGGGATCTGTTGTCGAAACCAGGGCTGTACTCAACCCTCAGGCTCAATTTGGCGGTGATGTGATTTCCAGGATCAGCTATGCCTCTGAGAAGGAGGGAGGGTTACAGGAATTGCAAAAAGTACTACTGGATTCCATCAATGAACAATTGGATCATTTTGTTGAACTCTCCCAAATCACCTCAGATGAGATTGTAAAAATAACCGTATCCGGTAACACCACTATGCTGCACCTATTGCTAGGTGTAGACCCATTGTCAATTGCTTTAGCTCCTTTCACTCCCAAATTTACGGATGAGCAGATATTA
Organism: Cyclobacteriaceae bacterium; assembly: GCA_030589835.1. The sequence goes on along the minus strand of JAUUZS010000267.1, from coordinate 2,952 downwards.
AAAGGAAAAGAGCTTAATCTTCATTGTCATGCAGATGGGGAAATTAAACTATTGCCCTCCATTTCTGCCTACATCGGGGCGGATATTGTTTCGGGAATTGCTTCCATAGCAGGATCAGAAGAGCGGGCAAGGTATCTTTTTATGGATTTGGGTACAAACGGGGAACTGGCGCTGGTTACGGAAAAAGAAATTATTTGCTGTGCCACAGCTGCCGGCCCGGCATTGGAGGGGGCAAAGATATCTTGTGGCATGGGGGCCATGGAAGGAGCGATTTCTGTTTACGACCCTTCCGATTATACGGTGATTGGGGATACGCTGCCAACGGGTATATGCGGATCAGGATTGATAGATATCGTGGCGCATTTGGTAGAAAATAAACTCGTGTCAGCCGATGGTTTATTGGAAGAGGAATTTGTTGTTGTGCCTGCCGATCTATCCGGCAATGCAACGCTTATCTCCATTACTCAACAGGATATCAGGGAGCTGCAGTTGGCTAAATCTGCCATCGCCGCAGGAGTAAAAATCCTTCTTAAAGAAGCAGAGTTAAACTACAATGAAATCGATACGGTTTTCCTGGCTGGTGGTTTCGGGAATTATATTAATACAGAAAGCGCCATGAAAATTGGTTTGATCTCGCCCGAGTTTAAAGACAAAATCGTAGCGCTTGGCAATACCTCAGGAACAGGCGCTGTACTGGCGTTAAAATCCGTTCAGTTTGATGAGGTCATCCGTGATTTATTGCAACGAACGCGGTACATCGAATTGTCCGGGTACGAGGACTTTGCTTTGGATTTTGCCATGAATATGATGTTTGAACCTGTTGAAATGTGATCAAGGTAAATTTTATTATGGGTTACCTGGGGTCAGGCAAGACGACCTTTATTCAGTCTTTTCTGAATTCTTCGATTGGCAAAAAAGAGAGAATACTGCTGATTGTCAACGACTTTGGGAAAGTTAATTACGATGCATTGTCGCTAGAAGAAAATGTCCGGGAAATCCTGGCAATCACCTATGGCTGTCTCTGCTGTGATCTGAAAATGCGCTTCAGGGAAATACTCGTAGATTGTAGCACGCGTGATGATCTCGACAGAATCCTGATCGAGCCCTCGGGAATACTAATTCCTGATGTGATCACCGATCTATTCGAAGACCCTTCAATATCCATTAATCTCATTCTTGAGCCCTTAATTCAATTGATCGATGTCAATCTTTATTTTAAAATAAAGAAAAGATGGCCTCCCTTCATTAAACGACAAATTGCGATGAGTGAGAAAATAGTGCTCAACCTGGTTGAAAGTCTGTCGGAGAGGGAATTGCAGGAAGTTAAAAGAGCCTTGCTGGATATCAATCCTAATGCTGCATATTTTTATTTTATAAAAGATAAAAACGCTGATAAGATAATGTGCGCATCGGCAGAATATTCAGAAATAAAATCAACGAAAATTGAAATCGGACCGCTGGAATCTCATGATTATAATGCGATTCAGGTTGACGAAGAATTGGATTTTGAAAGCCGGGACGCATTGCATACCTACCTCCTAAGTCAAGGATCCCAATTGGTCAGGGCAAAAGGTATTGTAAGTATGAATGGTGATTTATTTCTCGTTAACTACACCTTATCTCAATTTTCACTTTTACTCTGTGCCAAAACATTTGAAAAAGGGCTATCGATGATTTTTAAGAAAGATTGATCACCAGTCTTGCGCTTACCAAACTCATGCCTCATCCTTTTTATATAGGCCCTGCTTATAAACTAATTGAATGATAAAAGCGCTTCTGTTTCATATACAGCAACAATTATTAACAAGATTCGACTTTTTAAATGCAATGGTTTTGCGTTCAATCACTAAAAATCCGTGCACTCAAATTGTTGCCCGGCATTGAATCAAATGCGTTAAAAATTTCAATTCAAGAAGCGGTTAAAAAAAGTTTAATGTTTGAGCGCAGCGAGTTTTAAACTTTTTCAGCGTAATGAATTGAAATTTAGCATTTTATTCACAGCCTTGACTTTTTTGCTTCGTTTTTGTGTCAAGACAAAAATGAAGAGCCCGTCCGGCTTGAGGACAAACACGAAAAATGATGAGATTTTCAGCAGGCCCTAAATAGTGTCTCTAAGAAAACACACCTAAATTAAAAATGACTCTTATTGCGATCTTTCCATTTTTTTCTAATCGATTGATGCTAAGGCATCAACTCATAGAAATAAAATGAAAATCTCATCGATAATAGTTCATTTTATAAAAGAAGGGCTGTTTTCTTAGAGACACTAAATAACGTGTCAGTAAATTCTTTTTTCATGAGTATATCAATATCAGGTAGCATTGCGATATCTCATTACAATTTTATGTGAACCGACTTCTTTTCGATGGTAATAGATTATTTGTTTGTCGGTAGTTAAGGTAGGAGCTTCGATCAAATTGGAAATCACTTCTGAAAACAAAACATTTGGAACCGAAAAGGGATCTTCAGGTGCATTTCTTACCGCCACACATATCTCAAAAACTGTGGCCGTAGTAATTGCTCCTTTCAAGAATCTCGTGTAATACAATTCCAAATTATCACTGCTTATGCAGGGAGCATAATAAATATAAGTAGGATCAATGATATTTTGTAAGATGGACGCTGAATTTGGAAGCGTATTAAAGGTTGAATCATTCACTTTTTGAGCTATCCCTAAATTTGTTTCACAAGGTCCCTGACAGTTGTTTTCATCAAATCTCGCATTGTTGAAATATAAAAATTGCCCATCTAAACTTATACCGTGATCCATAATTAGCCAACCGGGTGTCTCCATATTAAAATCACCATGTACCCGTGTGATATCCGTGACATTTCCTGCAGCAAACGTTCCATGAAAAAGATTGTCCAAATCAAGTGGATAATTTCGTGTTGATGTCCAATAAAAATGATCTTCAGAATCCATGTCAGCTACGGCATCCAGATGAGGCGGAG
>JAUUZS010000032.1 GCA_030589835.1 Cyclobacteriaceae bacterium | reverse complement strand
CCTGATAAATTCGTCTGATGGAAAAGTATAGTATCCTTCAGGATGGTAGGCCTGATCGAGCGCAGTTTGCAAATAAATCGGCTTGTTGTTCAATGCCACATACGGAATATCCGTTCCCGGCAAATTGACCACACTGATTTTTCGCATGCCAAAATAAGTGCTAATGACATCCGGTGTTTCTCCTTGCAAAACCAATTCTACATCATAAAGTTGAGGATCATCCAAAGACCAAAGTTTGGGATTTGGGATTTCCACATCAAAGGAGATTTCCTTTTCCCCTGATTTCACTTCCACTTCACCAATGGTATAGTTACTTTCTTTGCCGATGTATTTGAGCTGTAGTTTGGTATCCGCAGGAATTTCCTTATCAACTGTGGCCCTTTCATTCATCTTTTCTGTATCAATATCCGGGGTAAAATAGAAATTGCCGATGTAGGATTTTGGCCTTGCCTCCAAATATACGGTTTGCCAAATGCCTTTTGCATCTCCATAGCCTTGTTTGCCAAACAATTTGAAATCGTGTGGCAAATCATCAACACGCAAGGATATCGTTTGCGAAGATCCAAATTTTGTATGCTCTGTAAGTTCAAATTCAAAAGGAGTATAACCGCCCTGATATTCTCCAAGTGGCTGGCCATCGATCCAGCCTTTCGTGAGCCAATCGCTTGCACCCACCACAAGAAAAACACGCATTCCTTGCCACTCCTCCGGAACGGTAATTTTCCTCTTATACCAGGCGATGTCGTCCGTATTTTCTACTTCACTTAAGGGTGATCCCCATGGAAAAGGAACGAGTATTTTTTGGGAATAGGCTTTGTTTCCTTCAAACCATTTTTCTGTTTCGCCCAGGTCTCCACCATCAAATTCAAACTCCCAATAACCATTGAGGTTTATCCATTCGGCCCGCTCAAAATCCGGTCGTGGATGTTCCGGGAGGGGAATACTTTCTTTTGCCAATTCCTCTTCAGAACAGGCTAGAAAAAGTGTAGCAATAAAAAGTGTAATCCAGGTAAAAAGTGATTTGATTCTCATAATTAAAAGTGTTTATGTTTAGTACCTAAAAATAGTGGATTAGCCTGAATATTTTATAATAAAGCACAAATTGCATGCATATTCACAATTAGTAATTCGTGTACAATTGTGTCATTCGTGGTTTTTGTTTCTCTACATCTATTTTTTTAAATCGTTTAGTTGAGTATAAAATGGCATTGATTTAAAATCTAAGCTCTTGATGTAATAATTTATTTGCAAAACATTTTTAATATCTTCGCCCCGCAAATAAATTGCAACTTAATAGTAACGCATTTTGGCACATCAGAAAAAAAACAAGAAAGGAGTGAAAATAGGAGCAGTTTTGTTGCTGGCACTTTCACTTTATTTATTAAAACCAATCCTCTATAATTCGTGGAAAAGTACCCCCAAAATAGAAGAGAATTCAATAACAATGGAACCTCAGTTTTCAAAGGAAGGAAACCTGGTATTTCTGAATGCCGAAAAAGATTCGATCAAAAATGTCGATATTGAAATTGCCGATAACGATCAGGCCCGCACACAGGGCATGATGTTCCGGTCTGCCATGTCATTTGACAAGGCCATGTTGTTCATTATGCAATATGAACGTGAGCAATCCTTCTGGATGCGAAATACGAAAATGTCACTTGACATCTTATATGTAAACGGAGATATGGAGATAGTAACAATCTATAAACACACGCAGCCTTATTCTGAGTCTCCCATTCCGTCTTTTAAAAGGGCCAAATATGTTGTGGAAACCGCCGCCGGATTTTGCGATAAATTTGGTATTGAAGAAGGGGATTTTATTGATTTCGCTCGTGTTGACTTATAAACTGAATTTTACTGATGAGTGAAAATACCTGCACCAACTGCTCAAATCCTATCGTGGATTCTGATAAATGCTGTGCGTTTTGCGGATACCCCCAACATGGCACAAAGGCTGAACAGATCGCTTATAACGCCAAACTTTTTCAGATAAAGGATCTGATCGAAGGTTCGGATAAATCCGTCAAGGGTATTCTCTCTTTTACGATCATTTTTCTTTTTATGGCATCTGTTGTGCTTCTGTTTTCCTTGATATTTAAAGAACATCATTACTTCAACCTTTTGCTTTTTGCAGGTGCCGGTTTAGTTTATTACCTACTTTATCGTCTTGGAAAATTGTCTTCGTATATCGCCGTAATTCTTGCACTATTCTTTTATTTTGGCCATACCATATTTGAATTTTCCCATGGCATGTTCCTCAAAAGTCCGGTCGATCTGGATCGCTCTTTTCTTGAAACTCGCGGCGCGTCCATATTTTTTTCTATAATCCCATTGGTTTATTTGGTATTCAGATTATCACTTATGATCGTTCTGGCAAAATATCTCTGGATTCAATTGAAATTGAAAAGGGATGAGAAGATGGTGAGGTTTATCAGGTCGGCAAAAAATGCTTAGCTTTTCATATTATTCTACGCCCTTTTTAGGAACAATTCCAAAATAACTTCCTCCTTTTGACTGCCTCTTTTTAACCCTGACTGCGCTAAAAATACTCACCTTAGCCTTGCTAGGATTCCGTTTTTCGCCTTGCCGGAATTCAAAATAGATTGTCAATTCCGGGGACTTAATTAGGAAGAATTCCTTAATGAGTTTTTGCTTAGTTTTTTAGCTAATTCTAAGGCTTCTTCAATGACTTGGTCAGGATAACCATTTATTTGAAGAATCTTGATGGCATTTCTATTTGTTAACATTCCCCTTTTAAGCTTATAATCAAAATCTACTGTTTTGCTATCCACTTTCTCACTAAAATGATAAAGTTCGTATTCTTCATCAAGAAGATCGGCAAGCTCAATATCATGTGTAGAAACAAAAACTATATTTTTTGTATTTGATAAATCAGATAACACAGCCTTACCTGCGGCAATTCGCTCTATCGTATTGGTGCCTTTAAAGATTTCATCCAGCAAATACAAATTTGTATTTTCACCTTTTCCAGCATTTATCATTTCTTTGATGGTCAGCACTTCTTCGAAATAATAACTTTTATCATTCAATAGATCATCACTGATTCTGATGGCGGAATGAAGCTTTAGGAGAGGAAGAGAAAAAGACGAAGCAAAGCAGGTATTAATCGTCAATGCTGTCAGGGCGTTTATTCCGATTGATCTGATAAAGGTGGTTTTGCCAGACATATTCGATCCCGTTAGCAAGATTGATTTGTGATTTACATGCAAACTATTTGAAATACAATCAAATACCAGAGGATGATACATTCCTTTGATTTTTATATTTCGAATATTGCCAATATCTGGAATGCAGTAGGTTTTTACTCCTTTTCTCAAAGAAGCAATAGATATCAATGCGTCAATTTGACCAATGAATTGAAACACATTTTCAATTTCCTTTCTCTTTGTGTCTAATCTTTTTAATGCATTGAATAAAACAATTGGTTCCAATAAAAATATGATCTTGATGAGTTCCATAAAAGCCCAGGCCAAAGAAGCAAACTCACCTCCCAAATTCGCTTCAAACTTAAAAATGGACATTCTAACATTAAGGCCCTTCAAGATATTTAAGGACTTTTGAAGTTTAGGACTGAACGCTTTTAATTGATCATTTTTAAATAAATAACGTGCTACTTCATTTAATCTTAATAATTGAGGAATAGAAACTATATATTGATATAGGTTTCGCTTATTCCAATAATGAATTCCAAGATTGATTATAATCAGGAATAATAGCAGGAGGATAAACTGTGGTAATATAAATGAAGCTATTAATAATACCAGGTTGGTAAGTGAAAGTACACGAATTACCCAAAACCATGCCGGAGGTTTGGTATGTTCATCTTGAAAGAGGGAAGCAATATAATACGCATCGTTGTGATTCAATTTGTCTAGCTGTTTTTGAATGTAAAGTCTGTATTCGACATCCTTTATAATGGTATCTATAAATTGTTCGTTCCTTACGGCGTTGTTGTCATTCGACGGAATAACCCTTAACTTATTATACAAATACTGCTGCCCAATTTTAGAGTTGGTTCTGTCAACAAACATGAATAATTCTTCAAAATCCAGGTCATTGCACGTTTTGTCAGAAATAACCTGAAAAGCATCAGCATTGCTCTTTTTCCTGAAAAATCTTTCTATTAAATCGAAGGAAAAGGAATCACTTTTTATTTCCCCAAAAGACTTTAACAAGCGTTCTGTTTGTTTCTTATTACCAAACCATTTCATATTGTACATCTATAATTGCGCTTAAGATACATAAGCTTCATGTTATTAAAAAACAGCCATTAGTAGTAAGGGAACTCCTGTGAATACTATGATTACCAGGGCGCTGTCTGCGATGCATGCGTAAATGTTTGTTTGGAGCAAAAAAAATTTACTATTCGAATTACAAATGATTATCTCATTGGGGTAAATCGATCACGGCAGGAATAAATCAATTATTGGGTAATGAAGACGGATGGAATCCTATTACTCATTATTCTCACAGGTTCTGAGAACCTGTGATAGTGGGTGTACATGTAATCACCAAAATCATAGTTCAAGATTTTTTTCTCTAAATCGAAGGGCTTGCGCCACCATCCACCCGGATGCTTTCGCCATTGATAAAAGCTGCAGAAGGAGAAGCCAGAAATCCAGCTAGTGCGGCGGTTTCGGAAGGATCGGCAAATCTCCTTGCCGGAATACTTTGTTTCATTTCATCCGCCAAAGTTTCAAAGGATACGCCACGGTCATCTGCCCTGGATTGAATTAGACTTTCCAACCTACCCGTTTCTGTCAGACCGGGAAGGATATTATTTACTGTTATTCCATAAGAGCCCAATTCGTTGCTCAGGGTTTTTGCCCAGCTGGCTACTGCGCCACGTGTGGTATTGGAAACTCCAAGACCGGGAATCGGAGTTCGTACAGAGGTAGATATAACATTGATGATTCTTCCATAGTTGGCCTTTTTCATAAACGGGACAACTGCCTGAACCATATGCTGATTGCAGATCAGGTGCCTGGAAAAGGCATGTATAAAATCCTCCGGGTCAGCATCAATTGCCAGACCTGGTGCGGGTCCACCGGAATTATTTACTAAAATGTGAATGGCGGAAACGGATTTCACATAGGCTAAAATGGCCTTTTTTACCTCCACAGGTTTATTAAAATCTGCCACGATATAATCATGCTTTTGATCGTATGTTTTATCCAACTCGCCGATTGTCATCTTCATGGAATCTTCATTCCGGGCAACCAAGGTAATCTTTGCTCCAAGCGATGCAAGCTCCACGGCAATGGCTTTGCCTATTCCCTGAGTGCTGCCACAAACGATGGCATGTTTTCCTTTAAGGTTGATATCCATAAATCAATTTTAAAATTTTGAAGCTCACAAGATTAATAATTTTTATGAATAACGCAATCTGATAGGACTATCCTGCTAGCTCATTTTTTGATGTTCGTTAGGTATCGCAACTATACCTGTTATGATTTTTCACCTTTTGGCATCGTAAAACTAAAGGTACTTCCATTGCCTTCCCCACTTATCACAGTCATTTCACCACCATTTTTATGCACAAACTCCTTACAAATAATCAAGCCAAGTCCGGTGCCTTTTTCGCCTTCAGTACCTTCCGTTTTGAATTTGGCGCCGACCTGAAAAATCTTCGCTTGATTATCAGCGCTGATACCTACGCCTTCATCAACAACTTTTATTTCCCAGAACGATTCATTGCTTTCCACAATAAGCTGAACAGATTTTCCGCCCGGTGTAAATTTGATGGCATTACTCAATAAATTTCTGACTACGGTATTGATCATTTCCTTGTCACCATAAGTTGTGGCATTATCCGGAATACAAGAATCCAGCAGAACTCCTTTCTCTTTTGCCACATTTTTATGAAGAAGCAGGTTGTCCTTTATGATCCTTTCCAACTCAAATTTTATTGGTTCATATTTTATTTTACCTGTCTGTGCCATCGACCAGGTAAGCAGATTTTCGAGTAGCTTATAGATTCTTTTAGCGGAGTCATTCACTATCTTTATCCCCTGCTTTTTATCTTCCTCATCGAGCATTTCATAATCCTTCGACATCAGGTCGCTAACGGAAAGCAAACTGGAGAATGGATTTTTCAGATCATGGGCAATGATGGAAAAAATTTATCTTTAGTGACATTGAGTTTTTTCAAGTTATTTTCAGAATCTATGAGCTTTAGGTTGGCCCGATTTATTTTTTCATTCTGAATCCTTAACAACCTGTTTGTTCTTACCTTCAACAGGTATCGGTACAGAAATCCGAATAACAATAAGAGTACGAATAGCTGGAACAGGTAAAACCACCATGTTTTCCAGAATGGTGGTGTGATTATTATTATAAGTTCAGCCATGGATAATCCCGGGATGCCATCGGTATTTACTGATCGTACCTTCAGCTTGTACTTGCCGGGTTGCATATTGGCAAAAGTTATAAAATCGCGATTTCCCACATCATTCCAATGATCATCCAGGCGTTCCATGATGTATTGATAACGTTGATTATCATCCTTAGCACTGTTTAATGCAGCATATTCTATTGAAAAAAACCGATCTTTATAGTCCAGGATTAGATGATCTGCATATGAGATATTTGTGCTAAGAAAATATTGATCTCCTGTTTTATGTACCGTATTCTTTTTGCGCACCCTTGAGGTATCGGATAGTGTTTTCACTTCCTGCCCCAAAATCTCCAGACTGGTAAACACTACCTGGGACTTGTTTTCATCGATATATTTAAGATTCGGGTCAAGGATATTCAAGCCATAAACACCGCCAAAATACATATGACCACTATGACCTTTATGGAAAGCCCCGCCATTAAATTCATTGCTTTGCAGACCGTCGTTCATGGTGAAATTTTTCACTTCAAAAGTAGTCCTGTCAAAACGACAAATCCCATAGTTGGTACTCAACCATAAGTACCCGTTTTCATCTGCCAATAATCCATAAATTACATCATTGGGTAATCCTTCCTTCACTCCGAATCGTTGAAATTTTTCTGATTCGGGATCAAACCTGTTGAATCCGCTGTTCGTGCCAACCCATAGAATGCCTTGCTCATCTTCATAGATCGAAAACACAATATTATCAGACAGGCTTTCAACATTGTTCGCATCAAATTCATAATGACTGAACTCTTGTGTTTGATAATCCATGCGATTTAATCCTCCTCCATACGTTCCGACCCATATATTTCCTTTGATATCCTGCAGTATGGAAGCATATACAAAATTGTTGGAAATGCTCTTTGGATTATTATCATCATACACATACCTGGTAAATGTTCCCTTTTCAGGATCAAAAAGATTGAGCCCCGAACGAGTTCCTACCCATAATTTGCCCTTCGGGTCTTCATATATCACACGTACGGAATTACCAGAGATACTCGTGCTATCTCCAGGTTTATTTATATAATGCTTAAACTGACCAGTTTCGGGATAATACCGGTTAAGCCCTCCACCATCCGTGCCTAACCAGATTCTCCGCTTACTATCCTGATACACTTTGCGAACCGACGAATGGGAAATGGAATTGGGGTCACCGGGGTCATGATGGAAAGATTTATATCGACCGGAAGCAGGATCAAAGCTATTTAATCCTACATCGTTACTGCCAATCAGTATAGTTCCATTTTTACACTCCCAGATACTCCAGATAAAATTACTCGAAAGACTATTTGGATTCAGGGGATTATGACTTATAAAACCAAATTTATGTCCCTGCGGATTGTAAATATTGATTCCTGCACCAAAGGTGCCAAACCAGATTTTCCCTGCACGGTCCTCATAAATACAGTTGATGGCATTCTCTGACAAACTTTGTGCATCCGCCGGATTGCTGACCACATTAACATAATGACCGGTTTCTGTACTAATTCTGTAAATGCCTTCACCATAGGTTCCATACCACAGAATCCCCTGCTCATCGAGATGAACAGGTTTGGTAGAATTGACAGCCAAACTATGCGAAGTGTCTATCGATTTAATGACCCGAATAAAATCTCCATGCTGCAAACTATATTTGTATAGTCCATTTGATGCGCTTATCCACAAATTCTGATGATCATCCAGCAATAATTTTTCTATTTGATCCACATGAATACCATGTTCCCCCTTAAGCTTTAGGTTCTCCAGATGACTATTTTCAGGGCTGTATTTATATAAATTATTGCCGACACCAAACCAAACCGTACCTTGCTCATCCTGCAAAATCGATTGTACAGCAAGAGGCAATGTATCCTCAATCGTAAAATGTTGAAATGCGTTTTCTTCTTTACGCTTAATGTAAATGCCCCGATCTGTGCCTGCCCAAATATCACCACTTGTCAACGGAGCCACATGAAAAATATTCAATCCCTGAAGCGCCGACATTTCGATTTGATTTGTTTCCAAATCGATCATATTAATTCCTGAAGTAGTACCAACCCAAAGCTTTTTGCTTTTATCCTCTGCCATACAGGAAATGGCATCCCCGATCAGAGGGCGCTCTGCATCCTGACTATGATATCGTATAAAAAACTCCTTTTCAGGATTAAAACGTGAAAGCCCGCCTTGCGATCCGAACCATAATTGCTGATTACTATCTTCATAAATCAATTCAGTCCATTTATAGGCGAGGCTAAACGGGTTTCCCGGTTCAGGACGAAATATCCTAAACCCTTTTCCATCGTATTTATTGAGGCCATCCTCAGTGGCGAACCACATAAATCCCTTAGAATCTTGATATATGCTGTAAACGGAACTCAGTGATAGCCCATCATTTATGGTCAGCCTTTCAAATCGGATATGGTCATTCTGAGCAAAAGCAGGATTTTTTAGCAGGATAAAAAAGCATAATATGATGCTATAAACCGGATAATTATATTTCATTCATAAAAAAATAAACACCATGAACCTGTATTAATAATACGTACAAAAATAAACAGAATGCATTCTTTTATCAAGAATTACACTATCAATGGAAAAATGGTGGTGAACGGTGACATGTATATGAAATTGAGGGTTTAGCCCCTATGTACGACAATTTGTAGATTTTGTAGAAAATCTATATGAGTTACCACGGTGCTTTAGCCCATGGAGATTAAAATATTTCAAATTGGCTTTAGTCCTAAATTTAGTTCCATTTTTTTGGCTAAAGCCCTCCTTTCTCTACGTAAAGTGCCATCGGGCTGGTAATTCAATAAAAGCAAATCTGCATTTTATCCTACACCCGGATTTAGGTAAGCAAACAACATTCAATCATGAAAGGGTATAGTTAGAGTTCGTCTATAAAGTCAGAGTTTGCTCAGAATGTTCGAGATCAAGGCTTGCGTAGTTTCTAAAAAACGTAGTTTACGTTTGTAAATGAGTTTTTTAGAAACAAGCGTAACGCAGAGATCGGACATTATGGACAAATACTAGTTAGAATCTGGCAAATACATCACAAAGAGGAACTTTGATCCGCAACAAGTAGCAATTTCCAAACTCCACTTTCCTTTTCAAGAAAGGCTGATTTCATGTGATAGCCAGTCCTAAATTTTACGACCGCCTGATTATTTTGTATTTGAAATTTGAAATCTGTCAGGCGGCTTGCCGGAACAACAGGATCAGGTATGTAATCAAGCTTATGGTTTGTGACTTGAACAGTATTAAAACCTGAAATGGATTCATTTATCGTGTCTATTTTTTCAGAATTTTCCACATTCCAATCCTTTTTATCTCTTACCAGCCAGGATACATATTCTTTCTTTATCGTTTTAACTAATGCCTTTTTTTCTTTTTTATAATCATCATTAGCTATTGAACTATTAAAGACAAAGACTAGACCGATGAGGATAATTATGTATTTTTTCATTTTTAATCAAGTTTGTATTTGCCCTAAAGCAGCACTTCGGGAAATACATTATACAAGGTAGAAAGTCTTAGTGTAAAAGTAAATCACCCCAAATACGTGATTGTGATAGACGGTAAATGTATGAAACAGACCTTGTGAGAGAATATTATGGAGATTCATTAATGGCTGATTGCTGCACTTGGAGTAGGTTTTAATCGGTGATTTCTGAATAATTAGTCAAGTATCTTGTAGAATTTCTGCGAAGTTGAGCAATGAAAATGACTGTAATGAAGGTTTCTATGACTCAAATTGGGGGTAATTCAGCATTTATGATATTCAAAATATTAACTATTTAGAAGCCATAATTAGCTGGTTTGTCCATAAAATAGTGCAAATGTCCTGTACACTCCATTTTTATGGTAAGAATTGGGAAATCCTTTTTTTATCACGATTCTTGCAAATATGAATGCATCGCAATATTCCCGCAAACCTTTTGACCCTTCTAAGTGGCCTTTTTTTTATGGTTGGATGATCATCGTTATGGGCACTCTCGGAATGCTGATGAGTATTCCAGGACAGACGATTGGCGTATCGACGTTTACCGATAGCCTGATAAATGTGCTGTCCATAAGCAGAGACCAAATCAGTTTAGCTTATATGATCGGCACAGTGCTCAGTTCACTACTATTGACGAGAGCCGGACAACTTTACGATACGCATGGAGTAAGAGCAGTCGCCGGAGTGGGATCTTTTGGCCTGGGAATATCCTTGATTTTATTGAGCCAGGTAGACAAAATAATACAATGGCTCAACATCACCGGCGAAATCATTCCAATTATATTTATGATGATATTCGGATTTTCACTGATCCGATTTTTTGGACAAGGCGTACTCACTCTGGCCTCCAGAACCATGATGATGAAGTGGTTTGACGCCCGAAGAGGATTTGCCACCAGTTTTAGCAGTGTGTTTGTTGCCCTGGGATTTTCTGCATCGCCCTACTACTTTGAGCTGCTGATTAAGCATTACAATTGGAACGGAGCGTGGATGCTTTTGGGAATTGTTGCTGCATGCATATTTCCTATTATTGTTATTGTGTTTTTCAGGAACAACCCTCAGGACATTGGTCTAAGTCCGGATGGTGGAAAAGTAACTAAAAAGAAACCGATACTGCTCTTTCCTATCATTAAGGAATTTTCACTATCAGAAGCCAAACGGCGATTAATTTTTTGGGTCATTTCGCTCTTGCTCGCCATGCAGGCCTTGTACATCACAGGTTTTACCTTTCATGTGGTATCGATCTTTGAAACTGTCGGATATTCGAGGAGTGAGGCCGTAGGTATTTTTCAGCCCATCGCCGTAATTTCTGTTGCAGCAAGCCTGACTTTTGGTTGGCTGAGTGATTACATCAAAATTAACATATTGCTATTGAGCAAAGGACTAGCGGCCATGATTTCTCTTGTTGGTTTGATGTATTTGGGTGAGCATGAATTTGCAAAATTTCTGATCATATTCGGCATCGGCGTCATGACAGGATTGTTTGGCGTCGTTTCAATTGTTGCCTGGCCACGCTTGTTTGGGAAGAAAAGTCTTGGAGCCATCAATGGATTTTGCATGACCATTATCGTATTTGGCAGCGCCCTCGGACCGATGCTTTTCAGCTTGTCGCTTAGCCAAACGGGCAATTACAATCTGGCAACCATCATTACCCTGATTTTATTTTTGGTATTAACCCTGCTGGTTTTTAAAATCAAAAACCCACAGATTTTGCTGAAGGAGCAAGTTGAGAAGGTTTAACGATTTGGCAATAGAAATGTGTAACATATAATTTAAAATGGTTCAATTTTTTAAATCAACACATAGAAAAAGATAAGCCCGGGTCTGATCTATATTCACATTTTAACGCTAAGTTTGTACATTCTATTAACCTGATTCTTTAATATAACTAGCCCATGAAGAAATTATGGAATGAGCGTTTCGGACAAACGGAATATATATACGGTAAGGCACCGAATGATTTTTTCGTAACGCAATTACGGGAATTGAAAAAAGGGGAAATCCTTCTTCCGGCAGAAGGTGAAGGACGTAATGCAGTTTATGCCGCTGTTAAAGGTTGGAGTGTAACAGCATTTGATTACAGTGACGAAGGTCGGAAAAAAGCTTTACAACTCGCCAGCGAATATGATGTCAATATAGACTATCGAATCCTACACGCCGAAGAATTTAACACCACAGAAAAATACGATGCTGTAGCGCTTATTTTTGCTCATTTTGCTGGAGAAGAGCGCAAGGTGCTATTTCAAAAACTTGAAAATTGCTTAAAAAAGAAGGGTCTGATAATCATTGAAGTCTTCAGCAAAAATCAATTGGGAAGAACTTCCGGGGGGCCGCAAAATCTTGATTTGCTATACAGCAAAGACGAAATTGTGGCATTATTTCCAAACATCGAATTTATGATTCTCGAAGAAACCAAGGTAATGCTGAAGGAAGGTAGTCATCATGAAGGTGAAGCGGCAGTGATTCGCGCTGTCGGTAGAATACAATCCTGATTTTAAGGTTCTACTGTTATTTTAATGGAAAACTTTGGTCCAAGAGCCAGAAGTCGGAAGACCGGAGTCGGAAGAAAAGAATTCCAAAATCAACAAATGTTAATGTTTCTTATTTTTGCATTGGTTTTTCACCTTTTTTTACTTCGGTCTCCTGTCTTCTGACTTCTGAAAAAATTTACAATCTTCCATTAAATTCAGGGTAGAACCAATTTTAACATTTCCTTTTTCCGTATTTAATCTCGTGCTGTCAGGTGCTTCCCTTCACGCACTAATTATTGGGAGGAGTACGACCTATTAATTTATCAAACAATTTAGTCTTGGTAATATATTTATCAGCATCCCATCTCTTATCTGAATCAATTTTAATCAATCCAAATAAATCTAAGAACCGGTCAAAGGTTCGCACGGAATAACATCTGGCAGATTGATCCTCAAGAGAACCGAAAACCGGATCTGCAACACCGCTGACCAATTGCGGAAAAGCTTTAAAATATTTGGTGGAATAGTAGGTGTCAAGTCGCTGCTCATCTCCGTATTTGCTAAGTAAAATCAGGGAAAACCCGTATCCAAGTTGCCCGATTTTGTTTTCTCCAAATCCATCGTAATAGGCCCAATTGAACCTGGAACAAAATGTCTGAACAATCAGGGGTAATAATTCAAAATTGTCGTCGAGGATTTTTTCGCCTTTTCTGGTCAGACTAAGCCTATTGTTTCTTTTTTTAGTCAATCCGGAAAGCCCCATTAAAATCCTGGTCAGGTTAATGGACAAGGAATCCGTCTCTTTGTAAAGTCTGTAAATGCCGGGATCAATGTTTTCGTCTTTTATAAATCCCTGGCTATAAAGCCGGGATACAATCTTTACAGGCAAAAAACCTTTCTGTGTCAGTTTCAAATCGCCCGCTACTGATATTAGAGCAGCAAGATATTTGATTTGGCTAAGCAAGGGAATTTCCTGATACACCGAATCGCTCAGTTTTTGCAAGAGAATCGGGCTGTATTCTCCAAAGGTGTCATATACCAAATGCTGCATATCTGTTGGTGAATACCCATCAAATTCTGAACGCCCACGACTGTTCTGTTCATCCATTAATTTGTCAAGTTGCTTTTGTAAATCTTCTATCATAGCAGATGGTTTGTGTTGTTATGAAACGGACGGCGGTATACACTGCACCAATGATCGAAGGGTTGATTTCGTTATTAAGTTAATGCTAATTTAAAAAATAGTTTTCTGAATTGCGACTTATTAGGTAAGTGTATACCGTGTGTTGGGCAAACGTGCTACTTAATTCTCTCAATATTCATCCGGTTGATAAACAAATATGCCAGAAAAATGACCTCCTCCTTAACTTCATAAAATATTGAGGTTTGTTTACTTAGAGTCTATCTATAAAGTGCTTGATTTTTGAAAGGTTTAGATTTTTGATGGATTTTTGGTTTTCTCAATACAGCAAATGCCTGGGTATTAGGCAAGTTGAGAAAGCCAAAAAGGCGCAAAAAGATGAATATTTCAATTCGATGACTTTATGGACAGACTCTACTTAGTACTGCCCTTCTTAGCCTTGGATAGTACAAGGATTTAGGAAACATGAATGGGTTTTGAGTAATTAATTCAAGCTGTTTGGAGAGTTTTAACTTAAAATTAGTCACTTCTTTTTGAGTCCAATTCTGGTCGAGGTGATTAAGAATTCTCTCAAGATTATTTACTGCTTCTTCAGTCTAGTGCAGAATATAATCCATACTTCTTTTTAACTTCTTGATGTGGAATGGTTTTTCCCTGGTCAATATCTCTTAACCCTCTTTCAATACCTTGTTTTTGGTTTGAAGTGAGATCATCCCACCAATCATGGTTACTTAATTTAGAATCCTTGACCACCTTCAGATACTCAATTGTTTCATCATCATCTAGCTTAGCGAGCCATTCAATTAGTTCCAATTTAATTGCATTGTGTCCCATGACTATATTTTTTATCAAAGTTACAATATTTTTAGGAATTAGGAATAATTACACTCTTACGGGTGCATGCTGCCTCACTTATATGTACGCCACTCCAACATACCCCCCCTGGAAGGATTGTAAGTCAGGAAGAATCCTGCAATATTTCTTATT
>JAUUZS010000245.1 GCA_030589835.1 Cyclobacteriaceae bacterium | reverse complement strand
GTAAGGATTATTTCCTCTGATTTTGAATTAATTGAAATTGAAAAAATTACCGGTACCGATACCCAGAGTGAAAATGATGAAAAAATAGTAACAAATATCCGGCTTTTAATTAGTCGTTATCTGAAAAATTACGATTCGTATAGTGAGATTTATATTCTTCATCCACGTAGCGGTGACATTATGGTTTCTACTCATGAAAAATCAGAGGGCTTAAACAAGGCCAATGAATCCTACTTCACCGAGCCATTAAAAACAAAAACACATTATATTGAAGACGTTCATTACTCAAAAAGCCTGGAGAAGTATGTGCTGACCTACGCTATCCCGATTTTTAATCATAAAAATACAGAAAGAAATATAGCAGGTATTTTGGTCGCCCAAATTGACCTTAAACGTTCGCTATATCCGATACTCTCAGAGCGGGTTGGTCTTGGGAAAACTGGCGAAACCTTGATTGTAAACAGGGAGGGTATGGCGCTGAATGAGCTGAGGTGGCAAGAAAATGCAGTTTTAAATTTAAAAATAAATGCTCAACCGGCATTAAACGCCGCAAGTGGTAAAACAGGAATTACCATCACCAAAGATTATAGGGGAGAAGAGGTGTTGGCAGCCTATACCTATATTCCTGATATGAAATGGGGCTTTGTGTGTAAACAGGATTTATATGAATTAAACGGATCTATTCGGGAGCTGAGTAAAAATTTTATTTTACTGTTTTTAGTGGCCTCACTACTTATATATGTCGTGGCGAACACCGTTAGTAATTCCCTGACCAGGCCAATTGTCGATATGAATATGGTGTCGCAAAAAATTAAAAGCGGGGATTTCTCTGTAAGAAACAAAATTACTTCTTTGGATGAATTGGGGAACCTCGGCCATTCCATAAATACCATGACGGATAGTTTGGAAACAAAGATAAAAATTCAGGAAAGTGCTTCCGCTATTTCTTCTTCTTTAATCGGCTGGGACAATATTAATGACTTCTGCTCCAATGTATTGAAAAAATTGATTGAAATTACCGATGCATCCATGGCCGTAATGTACACCCTGGATGAAAGTAAGGGAGCATATCATCATTTTGCATCTATTGGGGCCAATACCGAATTACTCAAACCTTTCCATGTCGATAACCCGGAAGGGGAGCTCGGCAAAGTGATTTCTACCGGAAAAATATCCTACATCAAAGACATTCGGGAGGACACCCGTTTTGTATTCAAAACCTCAGCCGGAGATGCAATCCCAAAAGAAATCATTGCCATTCCAATTATAACGGGACATAAAATAACAGCTATAATATCATTAGTCAGCATTCATACCTTTGAGGATAGTATTCCTGATATACTGGAAATGTCTTCCTTTAATATCAATTCCTCCTATTCCAATATTGTAGCAGGTGATAAAACCAGATTGATAGCTGATAATCTTGCGGAAAGCAATACTCGCCTAAACGCTCAATTGGAAGAGCTCAAAAGACAGTCTAGCGAACTGCAGGAGCAGAATTTTCAATTAGGGATGCAAAGCAAACAGGTACGGGAAGCGACAAAATTGAAGAGTGAGTTTTTGTCCAATATGAGCCATGAGCTGAGAACGCCTTTAAATTCCATTATTACCCTTTCGCATGTGCTGATCAGCGAAACAAATAAAAAACTAAATGAGGATGAAAATAATTATCTTCAAATAGTGCTGCGGAATGGCAAGCGCTTATTGACCCTTATTAATGATATACTAGATCTGTCGAAAATAGAGGCAGGAAAAATGGAAGTGGTGACAGAAAGTATCTCATTACAATCTTTTTTACCTGTAATTTCTGAAAATCTTCGGCCTCTCGCCGATAAAAAAGGGCTGAAGATACACCTGAAAATACCCAGTGACCTCCCAATGATAATGACCGATGAGATTCGTTTGCAGCAGATCATTTCAAACTTATTGGGCAATGCAATAAAATTTACAGATCGTGGGAGTGTCTTTATTCAGGTAAGCAGCAAAAATGATCAGTTCCACATACACATCAAAGATACGGGTGTTGGTATTCCGACTGAGGATCTCTCCCGGATCTTTGAGGAATTTCGCCAAGTTGATGGCTCGACTTCCAGGCAGTTCGAAGGTACCGGACTGGGTTTGGCCATTGTATATAAATTGGTCAAAATGCTTGGCGGCACAATTGATGTAAAAAGCGAAGTAGGTAAAGGAAGCGAGTTTATTGTTCACCTGCCGTACACCTGGGAAGGAGCTCATTATGCCGTCAAGCCAATTGCTATACCTGCTCCCAAACCGATATCAACAAAGAAAAAAGTATTGGTAGTGGATGATGACCCGGCTGTAGTAGATGAAATTTCAAATCACCTTCAAAAAGCAGGATATCACGCCTTTGGCTGTACATCAGGGGCAGAAGCGCTCAGGTTGGCAGAAGAAAACCAGCCATTTGCCATAACCCTGGATGTGATCATGCCCGAAATGGATGGTTTTGAAGTATTGCAACTGATAAAAGCCAATCCCAATACCAAAGATATACCCGTGATAATGGTATCGATATCAGATACTATTGACACCGGTTTCGCGCTTGGAGCAATTGGTTATGTGCCTAAACCAGTCGATGAAAAGGTATTATTGGATGAAATTGATAAGCTGCATGATCATGTCAGGAAAATAATGATAGTGGATGATAACCTTATTGACCTCAATCGATTGGAAGATATAATCAGCAAAGAAAATATATCAGTGATCCGGGCAATAGGGGGAAAGGAATGCCTCGGACTTTTAGATCAATCTACTCCCGATATGTTAATCCTGGATATTATGATGCCAGAAATTGATGGCTTTCAGGTGATAGACCATGTCAGGAAATCCTCCAAATTGAATGACCTGCCAATAATCGTGGTCACGGCTAAAGACCTTTCTTTGAGCGAAAAAGAATTTCTGAAAGGAAAAGTCAGTTCCATAATCGTGAAAAGTGACGAATCATTAGTACATATTTTTGAAAAAATTGAAAACACCCTAAAGCGCCTGGAATTAAAAGCGGGAATCAAAAATATGCCGGAGATCAGAAAGGCTACAGGACGGCAAAATAGACTGCTATTGGTAGAGGATAACAAGGATGCCATTATTCAGATGAAAACGGTGCTCGAAAATGAAGGCTTTCTTATTGACGTTGCTATGGGAGGAAAGCAAGCCATAGAATACATGTCTCACTCGATACCCGATGGAATAATCCTGGATTTAATGATGCCTGAAATGGATGGGTTTGAAGTGTTAAACGTGATCAGGGGCACAGAGGATACTGCCAGGATCCCTGTATTGGTGCTTACTGCCAAAGACCTGACGCGTGAAGATTTCCGAAGGCTCTCATTCAATAATATTCAACAACTGGTACAAAAGGGCAGTGTAGATATTGATGAACTTTTGTTTAAAATAAAACTAATGCTGGGCCATGAACCGATTCCAGAAACAAAAATTATAAAAATAAATAAGGCTGAGGTTTCTCCGAAAAGCACTAAAGTAAAGGCAATTAAAAAAACAGGTCGCTACACCATTTTAGTGATTGAAGATAATCCTGATAATATGATTACCGTAAAGGCGGTATTAAAAGACGCATATCACATCATAGAAGCTACTGATGGTAAAATGGGATTGGAAATGCTGCATGCCCACATGCCGGATTTGGTACTGCTGGATATTGCCATTCCAAAAAAAGATGGTATACAGGTAGTGAAAGAAATAAAATCATCTTCAAAAACCTCTGATATACCAGTTATTGCCCTCACAGCCCGTGCCATGAAGAACGACAGGGAAATATTACTTGCAGCAGGATGCGATGAATATGTTTCTAAGCCAATTGAACATGACCTGCTCCAGGAGAAAATAAAAATCTTTTTGAAGTAAAAATTATAAATCGTTAGATAGCGTACCATGAGAAAAATATTAGCAATCGATGATCAACCGGATAACCTGGTTTCGCTAAAAGCACTCTTAAAAACATCCATTCCCAATTGTGAAGTTTTATCGGCTTTAAGCGGTCAAGAAGGTATCGAAATTGCATTAAAGGAAAATCCGGATTGCATCATTCTTGATGTGATTATGCCCGGAATGGACGGATATGAGGTGTGTAAAATTCTTAAATCAGAAAAAGAAACCGCCCACATTCCTGTTATCATGCTTACTGCTATCGATACGAGTACGGCCAGCAAAGTAAAAGGATTGGAATTGGGGGCTGATGGGTTCATTTCCAAGCCAATTGATCCTACAGAGCTTACCGCACAGGTAAATGTCATGTTGCGCATTAAAATAGCGGAAGATCAACTCAGGGAAAAACATAAAATCCTCGGAAAAGAAGTAAAAAAAACCACGGAACAGCTCCAGGGTTTTATGGATTCCGCCCCGGATGCATTTGTGCTATTCGATTCGGAATTATATTTTGTAGACATTAATAAGGCAGGCCTCAAAGGGTGGAATAAACAACCGGAGGAGGTGATCGGGAAACACATTTCAGAATTAATACCAGACATAAAGGAATCCGGGCGATATGAGAAATACAAAAATGTGATCGCTTCAGGAATATCATTCCAGGACGAAGACGTGGTATTTTATCATGACAAAGAACGATATTTTTCATTAAGAGCTTTTAAAGTTGGTAAAGGTCTGGGGATTATTACCACAGATATTACTGAACAAAAGAAAGTCGGCTTGGCGCTCAAAAAAAGCGAAGAAAAATTTTCCATTGCATTCAAAACCTCACCATATATCCTTACGGTATCACGCCCTGACGATGGTGCATTTATTGAAGTGAATGATGCCTTTGCTTCAATTTTCGGGTACACACGTGAAGAGGCTTTACAAAGCTCATCTAAGAAACTAAATATCTGGAATGATCCTCGCGACCGGGATAGGATGATCGCAGCCCTTAAAAATGAAAAAAATGTGGAGATGCAGGAGTTTGTTTTTCGAAAGAAGGATGGAAGCACTTTTCCTGCAATTTGGTCAGCAAATATCTTCGAGGTCGATGGGGAAAAGCGCCTTTTATCAAGCGTAGAGGATATATCCGAGCGAAAGCTGGCACAGGAAAAATTATTGAAAAATCAGTATTATCTCACAAAATCACAGGAACTTGGCCTTATAGGCACATGGGAACTTGATCTGCTGAAAAATAGTTTGATATGGACCGAGGAGAATTATAAAATCTTTGGTATACAGCCCGGAAAGGAATTGACCTACGAAATATTCCTGAATTGTATCCATCCGGATGACATGGACTATGTCAATGAAAAATGGAATGCCGCCCTTAATGGTGAGCCATTTGATGTCGAACATCGGATCATTGTCGAGGAAGAAATAAAATGGGTAAGAGAAAAAGCTGAGTTGGAGTTTGATGATGCCGGCAAGCCGCTTATTGCAATTGGTTTAACTCAGGATATCACTGAAATTAAAACGACAGAGCATATTCAGGCAGCACAATTGCGTCTTATTGATTATGCCACCAACCATACCGTCAGGGAATTACTGCAGAAGTTTCTCGATGAAGCTGAAGTACTTACGGGCAGCGAGATTGGTTTTTATCATTTTGTAGAGCAGGATCAAATAAATTTGGAATTGCAGGTTTGGTCGACCAATACGTTAAATGAAATGTGCAATGAAGAGGTAGAAACACGGCATTATCCTATAGCAGATGCAGGTGTTTGGGTGGATTGTGTGAAAGAACGTGGGCCGGTAATCCACAATGATTACGCCAGCATGAGCCATAAGAAAGGACTCCCTGAAGGTCATGCGCCAATTATCAGAGAACTGGTTGTGCCGGTTATCCGAGATGAGAAAATTGTTGCAATTCTCGGTGTTGGAAATAAGAAAACAAATTACAACCAACAGGACGTAAGTACAATCCAGCGATTGGCGGATGTGGCCTGGGAAATAATTGGCCGCAAGCAATCTGAGGAGGAGTTGAAAGAAAGCGAAAAAAAATACAAGGAGCTTTTTGAACATATGAATGAGGCTTTTGCCCTGCACGAGATCATCACCGATGAACATGGCACACCGGTCGATTACAAGTTTCTTGTAGTGAATCCGAATTTTATAAAAATCACAGGTCTTATGGACCGGGAGGTGGTAGGAAAAACCGTTCGGGAAATCTTTCCCGGTATAGAACACGATCCTGCAAACTGGATTGTAAAATATGGAGAAGTGGCCTTAACCGGTAAGGAACTTGTTTTTGAGGAATATTCAAAACCCATAGGCGAATGGTTTTTGATCCAGGCGTTTAGCCCTGAAAAAGGATTGTTTGCGGTAACTTTTACCAATATTTCAGAAAGGAAAAAGGCAGAGGCTCAGATCCTGGACATCAATTCCATATTGTCATCTGTTATTGAAAGTCCAAGCAACATTATTATTTTCTCTCTCGATAAGCACCATCGCTATACTTCATTCAATAAGCGGCATTTTGACGAGATGAAAAAAGTGTACGGCGTCAGTATTGAGAAAGGTAAAAATATGCTTGATTATATCAATATTGACCAGGTAAAGCCTTTGGTTTTACAAAGCTATGATCGTGTTCTGTCCGGGGAGACCTTTTCCGAAATTCAACACCAGCCGGGCACGGAGGTTTATTATGAATTCTACAACCGCGTCTATCTTATATTTTTTGCGATATGCCAAAACCAATCCT
>JAUUZS010000417.1 GCA_030589835.1 Cyclobacteriaceae bacterium | reverse complement strand
AGGGTGTGTTGGAATTGCGGGTAGGCAGCATTGTTTTGTCTTGATTTTTCTTTGGTTCGTTTCTTTTCATCAAGGAAAAGAAATGAACGACCAGCCAAGCAGGAATTATCCATAACATAACAGAAAAAAAATAAACTTGCTGACTTTAAAATTTGATGGTAATTGACAAAGTGACATCCCACCTTGGTGGATTCAATTCCCAATTGATCTAGTATCCTTAGCGCCTATATTAGTCAATTTGCAATAACAGAAACTTTCCCACCTTATCAGTCAATGGCAATAGCTTGCGACCAGTCAGGCTTTTATCTCAAAACAAGCCTTCCGAATATTAGCGATCTTCCCATATACCAGAGTTCGACTATAAAAATGAAACGCAATTGGACATGAGCCGTCATTTAGGAAATTTTCTTTTTAAAAAGTAAGGATAAAAATTCCGAAATGACGGCATATATTATTGATTTATAGATGAATAAACTCCGAACGCTCCTTCACTTAAAACTGGTTTGAAAAATTGCTAACCTTTAATTTTGATGACAAAAGAATATTTTTGTAATTGAAAAAAAGGTGACCAATAACAAATAAAGCAGAAAATATGAATTCTTATTCACTCTATTCTATATCCAGAAAATATATCCTTACGGTTGGTCTTTTGTTCGGTTTTGCGGGAATGTACGCTCAAGACGTTACCATTCCAATCGTAACAGAAAGCAATGCGATGGTGTTGCAAACAGATCAGGAAGGTCGCTTGAGAACGATTTATGTTGGTCAGCCGCTGAAGGAAGATGGAGAATATGCTTTGATTTCCGAATTGCATCATCTGGATGATAATAATGTAGGAATCAACAATTCCGCATATACGCCTTCCGGCACATGGAATCTCTCTGAGCCTGCGATTCAGGTGATCCATGCAGATGGCAACGCTTCATTGGAACTGCAATATGTCAGTCATAAAAAAGATCGAAAAGACTCCAATGTATCTGTCACAAGTATACTCCTAAAAGATCCACTTTATCCCTTTACGGTCACCTTGTACTATAAGGTTTGGATGAAAGAAAATGTAATTGAGCAATGGACAGAAATAAGTCACAAAGAAAAGAAACCCGTGATGCTGAAAAAATTCGCTTCTGCTAATTTATATTTCAACAATAAGGACTTTTACCTGACGACTTTTCACGGTAAATGGGCCAAAGAAATGCAGCCCGAAGAAACAAAGCTTGTTCGTGGTACCCGAACTATAGACACGAAGTTGGGAGCCAGGGCCATGCTGTTGCAATCACCGAATTTCATCGTTTCTTTTGGTCAACCGGCTTCAGAAAATGAAGGAACTGTTATGTTAGGACACCTGGCATGGAGCGGCAATTTCAAACTTGATTTTGAAATCGATGCCTACAAAAATTTGCGTATGATCTCCGGAATTAATCCCTATGCTTCGGAATATGCACTTCCCGCAAATCAAACGTTTAAGACACCTTCTTTGATCTACGCCATGTCAAATAATGGCACAGGAGAGGCTAGTCGTAACCTACATGCCTGGGCAAGGAAATATCGTGTATTGGACGGACAGGGGGAGCGCCTTACCCTGTTAAACAATTGGGAAGCTACTTATTTTGATTTTGATGAGGATAAAATCACCACATTGTTTAAGGATGCAAAAGACATAGGGGTTGATTTGTTTTTGTTGGATGATGGGTGGTTTGGCAACAAATATCCCCGAAACCATGACAGAGCAGGTCTAGGCGATTGGCAGGAAAATGTAAAGAAGCTACCTCACGGAATAGGTTATCTGGTGAAAGAAGCAGAGAAAGCAGGGGTGAAGTTCGGGATATGGATCGAACCGGAGATGGTGAATCCAAAAAGTGAATTGTATGAAAAACATCTTGACTGGGTGATCCGGCAGCAAGATCGACCGGAAGTATATTACCGGAATCAATTGGTGCTGGATATGTCGAATCCTGAAGTGCAGGATTTTGTATATGGGATTGTTGATGATCTGTTTACTGAAAATCCTGAATTGGCCTTCATAAAATGGGATTGCAATTCGGTGATATATAATGCCTATTCTGCTTACCTTGACGAAAAAGGCTTGCCACAATCACATTTGTATGTGGAATATGTAAAAGGGCTTTACAGCGTACTGGAACGAGTACGTGAAAAATACCCCAAAGTGCCGATGATGTTATGCTCAGGAGGTGGTGGTAGAGGGGATTATGAATTGCTGAAATACTTCACGGAATTTTGGCCAAGCGATGATACGGAACCAATCGAACGGATATTCATGCAATGGGATTATTCCTATTTCTTTCCTGCCATCGTCACCGACAACCATGTCACCAATTGGGGAAAGCAGCCTCTTAAATTCAGGGTTGATGTTGCCAGTATGGGCAAGTTGGGCTTTGATATTGTTTTCAGCCACCTAAGCGAAATGGAAAAGCAATTTTGCATTCAGGCCGTTGGTAATTATCACACCTTTAAGGACGTTGTTTGGCATGGCGATTTGTACCGCCTGATGAATCCGCACGCTAATGATATTTCTTCGCTCATGTATGTGAAAGAAGATAGGAGCAAAGCTATTGTTTTTAATTATTTAGTAAGTACCCGGCAGCGGCTCGATACACGACTACAGCCTATAAAACTGAATGGTTTGGATGCTAATAAAAATTACACCATTAAAGAAATAAACCTCTTCCCGGGAACGCGGTCCCCTATCGGGCAGGACAAAGTATATTCCGGAGATTTTTTGATGAAAGTTGGGATTAATCCGGAAATATCTTTACGCCGAACAAGTGTGGTATTGGAAGTAAATGAGGTGGAATGAATCGTTGTTTGGTTATGGGAAAATTATGATCTTCAAGCAAGCAGAAAATATTCTGCTGTTTTTATATTTTCCTTATTATCTTTAAAAGAAAATGTCGGAATTTATAATAATATTAATTTTTTGAGCACTCGAAAAGTTACTTTTTAAACCCTTGATAATGAAGAAAATTGTATATTTTGCCTTATTGCTCACATCAATAATATCATGCACTCAAAGTCAACAATCAGAAGGACCCTACTTTGGAAATGGCTTCCGCAATGGTTGGGCAGAGCAGCATTCCATCACCATCTGGACAAGGCTCACACAAAATCCGGATATGAACTTTGAAGGTCAACCTTTTATTCCGCTCACGAAAAAGGAGCAACGCCAACTTGCTGATGTGACAGATAAATCCGTTTTGCATAGCAAACAAATTCCTGATAGCCTGACGCTTGGAGATATGGAAGGGGCCTGCCAGGGAACAGATGGAGAGGTGAGGCTGAGCTATTTCCCGGAAGGCAATCCTGGCGATAAGGTGCAAACTGATTGGGCAAAAGTTGATGCAAGCAAAAACTTCACCATGCAATGGAAACTCACCAAGCTCGAATCCGGCACCAAATATATTGTGGAGATCTATTCTAGAAAATCTGAAGGGTATGTCATTTCAGATACGGTCAACGGTGCTTTTGTTACGGCCCCGGATGAAAATGCCAACAAGGATATCCGCTTTAGTGTGGTCACCGGTCATGATTATAATCGAAGGGATAGTACGCTAGGACATAAAATATATCATGCCATGGCTCAGGACGACCTGGACTTTTATGTGCATACCGGAGACATTGAGTATTATGACAAGCCAAACCCATGGGCATATACCGAAGACCTTATGCGTTTTAAATGGGACCGGCTTTTTGCTTTGCCACTTCAGCGAAGTTTTTATACCAATACAACTTCCTATTTCATCAAGGACGATCATGATGTGTTGCGAAATGATGCGTATCAGGGCATGACCTACGGAACAGTATCCTTTGACCGGGGGATTGAGATATTTGATAAAGAGCAGTTCCCCTCCACTGACAATACCTATAAAACCATTCGATGGGGAAAAGACCTCCAAATTTGGATCCTCGAAGGCCGAAGGTACAGAAGCAAAAATACGGATAATGACGGGCCTGAAAAGACCATTTTAGGCGAAGAACAAAAGCAATGGTTATTTCGCACGATTAACGAATCGGATGCTACGGCCAAAGTTATTGTTTCTGCCACACCAATCCTTGGGCCGGATCGTGCAAAAGGCAAGAATGACAACCACTCCAACAAAGCTTTTCAGACTGAAGGCGATGAAATAAGGGATTTTATCAACCAGCATAATAATGTGTTTATTGCCTGTGGAGATCGCCATTGGCAATATGTCACGCATTTTGAGGGCACCAATTTATGGGAGTTTAGCTGTGGCCCGGGATCGAACCAGCACGCTGGAGGCTGGAGCCAGGAAGATTATTTTCCTCAGCATCAGTTCCTAAGGGTAAAGGGTGGCTATTTGCTCGGCAATGTGTATCATGAAAATGATACTGTAAAATTGAAATTCCAACATTGTGACGTGAATGGAAATGTGGTGAATGAAAAGATTTTTGAATTGTAGGGAAGGATGAAGTTTGGATGATCTGAAGTCGATGTTCATTTGAGTAAACAAATGGATCTAATTCTAACAAAAACTGAATTTGT
>JAUUZS010000204.1 GCA_030589835.1 Cyclobacteriaceae bacterium | reverse complement strand
GCGTCAAAGGATCAAAAGTGACTGGAAAAATTCTTGGTCATATAAAAGATGACAAGGTGATCGTTTTCAAAAAGAAACGTAGAAAAGGATATAAAGTAAAGAACGGTCACAGACAACCGCTCACAAAGGTATTAATTGAAGAAATAAAGTAATCTAAAAATGGCACATAAAAAAGGAGCCGGTAGTTCTAGAAACGGTAGAGAATCAGAGAGTAAACGTCTCGGCGTTAAGATTTATGGTGGTCAAGCTACTATAGCAGGAAATATCCTTGTGCGACAAAGGGGCACCACGCATCACCCCGGTGTGAACGTTGGCATGGGAAAAGACCATACCCTGTTTGCATTAGTCGATGGAACCGTGATCTTTAAGAAAGGCAGAAAAAACAGATCATTTGTTTCTGTCGCGGCTATTGAAGCATAGTTTTTAGCATTAGTAATGAAATTACATAAGGCTGGGAAATCCCGGCCTTTTTTTATACACAATTCATTTCCCTGCACCGAAGGGGGCGGATTTTCCTCCGAATAACTTAAATATGCGTAAAAACTTGCACAATTGATTTTATTGAAAAGACATGTAAATCATCTATTTTGCGCATTAACGGATTAAAATGAGATGTTTTAGCTTTATTATAAGCAATTATATTTGAATTTATTAACATAACTTACCTAAGTCAAATGTGAGGAAATTTGAATTAATATTATATTCTCATAGATTTGGATGATCCATTGTCAAAAAACTGTGAAAATGGAAAAAACTTAAAAAGGGCTTTATTTTTTATTAGTTAATATTGTTGTGTATATTAAAAATTCAAAAGCATTTTGTAAATAGAAATAGTATGTCAAACGTGGATGAAAATAACTTTTATGCCGTAATGCTTATCGATGATAACGAAATCG
This sequence comes from Cyclobacteriaceae bacterium, assembly GCA_030589835.1. The sequence continues at coordinate 6,480 of JAUUZS010000204.1, read as the reverse complement.
ATAATTTGATAAACCAGAAAATGATTGAGGCTGCAAGTATTACAAAGCATATTTATACGCATACCGGCGCACGCAGTGCAATAGAATTTTTAAAAAATATCGAAAAACTTGAAAATATTACTGATCAAATATTACCAGATGTTATTTTTCTGGATATTGACATGCCATTAATGGATGGTTTTCAGTTTCTTGATGAATTTGAAAAGCTTATGGATGCAACCAAGAGCAAGTGTAAAATTGTGATGCTTACTTCCTCCATTAACCCTCAGGATGTAAACAAATCAAAAGAATATGCTTATGTTAAAAAGTATATTAACAAGCCATTGAGCCAGGAAAATCTTGAGAAATTAGAAATTTAGGAAATTGCTGTTCTTGGATTAAGGCAAATTACCACAGGCCAAATAACCATCAATTGAAAAGGAGCAAATTGGTGAACTGCTTTAAATCTGCCCGTAAGATAAAAGCAGATTCTCCCTATATTCGATTTTAATAATTAAGCATTAAAGCTCTGCTTACGGGGTATTCAGACTTACGAAAGAAAGAACGTGAAAATGTATCACGCTCCTGCAATATTGCTTTTAGGTCTTGCTCTGTTGAATATCAGAATATCCATACGGAGCCTTATCATATAAGACCCTATTCCTTGCTCAAATTATCGATAAACTCTTCATTGATCTTCACCAATAAAGTTGGGGTGAAATAATCTAATTCTATATTTTTAATTTTTTCCGCAAGATTTTCAATTTTAGACTTTTTATTTTTCTTAGAATCGCTTATGGAAATTTTAAGCATTTTTGTGAATATCACTACATGTTCACAAGCATCCTTACCCAGTAACCTGATCTGTCGTTGAATACTATTGATCAATTGATTAAACAAATCATAATCTCTTACCATACAATATTGAAGTGCCAAAATGGTCTTTACCTCAAGTTGTGCTGCAGGGTACTTCTTTAAGCTCAATTCATTTAACAGGTTATTTACCCACCTTGCTGCTTCATCGTATTTTTTATTGTAATAGCAAGAAAGAGCTCTGTAAATTACATAAGTTATATAGTTTGGGACGTCATTTTTGTCGGGCTCAAAATCATGGAAGATCCCCTCATTTTCTTCATGCATTTCATTCACATTACCGACCCTCACATGACGCTTTATTTTGGTCATTAAGAATTGTGCAGGATAAGTATAAAGGGTATAATTAGAAAGTAAATCAGCACACGAATCATTTACCTCTTCAAAATAGTTTTCCGCCTTTCTGTACACCTTATAATGATCATAATATTCCAGTTTGAGATATTCAAATGCGATTCTCAGATGATAATAAATGGAATCGAGGCTATAATCTTCAAATATTTTTTGAACATTCAGGATGATATCTTCGATAGGCTCGAGATCATCCTCAATGGTTTCTTCCTTTTCCACATAAAGTCTATGGTAGATGTTGATGCAGCTTTGGTACACATATAATCTGTGCGATTTATATAAAGCGCACACATTGTTCATCTCCCGACTCATCAGCGACAGTTCCATTTTAGTTGAATCATTGCCAGAAAGGGCATAATTTCCATATTTTTTAAAATATTCCGCGAGGAGATCCTCAGCCTTATCTACCGCAAGGGTATAGGCAACATGCTTGTTGTAAAGTTGAGAGTAATTAAAGTAATCAGCAGTATTGATATGGAGTTTTTTCAAAAACTTATACACGATGGTCAGCTCGTTTGATAAGTCATAATCCAAGAGTTCCTTTTCAAGCTTTTTGAGTGTTGCTACAGCAATGGCTTTTTTCTTGGTAAAGATGATCTCATTGATGTTGGCTACTTTTTTCAGAATATCTGTGCGCGGGTTTTCCATTTGCTGCAACAAATATTCTTCAATTTTCATGTTAAGCCGTGACCTTAGGGTATAGTAAGCATTGGTGTTTACTTCCAATTCTTCCATAATCTTATTATCTGACCGTTGCTTTTCGCGCATTGCCCGAAGAAGGTAAGCTGATTTGTCGGCACTGCTCTCGATGAGTGAATCATATATTGCTACAAAATCGTCCTCAGAAAGTTGTTTAATTATGTTCTTGAGTTTAGCCATTTGAGTCCTTAAAAATGTGACGTTGTAAAAATTAAATTTTTAGCTTTTTCAATGAATGTAATGTTTCATCGCAAAAGTTAATAAAAAAAATGAAACTTCAACGACTATTACTAAAAAAATTAGCTAGAAACTTTTTTTAGTTCTTATTCTCGGCTTCAAATAAGGATTTTCCAGAGTCAAGAAATGATATGAAATTACTGATACTCAGGTCATAAGACTTGGGTTCTAATAATAATTCTTCATTTTGGTTCAGGATAAGGTAAAATGGCTGGGCATTGTTATTAAATTTTCTGATCTGAAGATCAGCATTTTGTTTGCCAATAGTCTTTTTAGTCTTGTCGTCATAATCAGAAACATACCAATCCGATTCCTTGAGTTCGGTTTTATCATCAACATAAAGTGCCAGCAGGATATAATCGTTGTTCAATCTTTTTAGCACTTCAGGATCTGACCAAACTCTGACCTCCATTTCCCGACAGTTAACGCATCCATGTCCTGTGAAGTCGATGAAGATTGGTTTATTCTGTTCTTTAGCACAAGCTAATGCTTGCTCATAATCGAAATACCCTTTTAGCCCATGGGGAAAATGTAAGAAATCGGAATATTTTGGTTGATCGCATAATTTTTCTTCATCTCCGACTCCTGAAAATTGAGCGTTGTACCGGCCTTCCATCAGGTTAAAATCATGTGTGGACATGGGAGGGAGATATCCGGCCAAGGCTTTTAAGGGAGCGCCAAACATGCCGGGTATCAAATAGACGACAAAGGAAAAAATTATTATTGAAAGGATAAGCCGCGGGACACTTAATGTTTCCATCAGACTGTCATGCGGCAAGCGCAATTTACCCAATAAATATAGACCCAGGAAGATAAAAATTACGATCCAAAATGCCAAATAAACCTCACGGTCAAGAATTTCCCAATGGTATGCCTGGTCAGCGATGCTTAAAAATTTTAATGCAAAGGCTAGCTCTAAAAATCCCAATACTACTTTAACTGAATTGAGCCAACCTCCAGATTTTGGTAATGAATTGAGCCACTCCGGGAAAATGGCAAAAAGCGTGAACGGGATAGCAAATGCCATAGCAAAGGCAAACATTCCAAGAATAGGTTTCAAAATCTGACCACCTGCAGCCTCTACCAATATGCTCCCCACTATCGGGCCTGTGCAAGAAAATGACACGAGTACAAGCGTGAATGCCATGAAGAATATTCCAGCAATACCTCCTTTATCTGCCTGCTGGTCAGCTTTGTTTACCCAGGCACTTGGAAGGGTTATCTCAAATAATCCGAAAAAGGATAAAGCAAAAACGACAAAGACAGTAAAAAATATAAGGTTGGGAACCCAATTAGTAGCCAGCTCATTGGCCATTTCAGGCCCCATAAACGGTGCAACTATAGATCCGATAAGGGTATATATAAGAATGATGGAAAATCCATAAAATAGCGCATTTCGAATTCCCTGTTTTCTATTTTTTGACTTTCCGGTAAAGAAAGATACTGTCATCGGGATCATTGGAAATACGCAGGGTGTGAAAAGAGCCGCTAATCCAGCAAGAAATGCTATGAGCATAAAACTGAGTAGTGAATACGGGGAATAGGTATCTCTGGATTTAAGCAATCCAACGTTGCTATTATCCGATGAGGCAGCCACGACAGAATCGGCATTTTCTCCAAAACTAAAATCCTCTTCAAATGGGATGCATTTCCCATCCACATCCGAACAAACCTGGTATTCTACGGCGCCTTCAATATAAAAATCAGCTTTATTGATTTTTATCTTTTGTTGAAACCTCGCTTTTTCTTTGAAATAGGTGACATCTCCCTCAAATATCTTATCGTATTTCGTTGCAGCTCCAATAGGCTGAATTTCACCAATCAATTCATAACCGGCATTTTCGATGAATGTGAATGTGGCTGGAATTGGCCCCGGAACCAAATCGACATCAGAAGAGTATAAATACCAATCCTTATCAATTATGGCTTCAAAGATCAAATCTATTTCATCACCTGCCTGGGCAGACTTATCCGATAGTTTAAATTTCCATGAGGCAGGTGTCAATACACCGCTCTGAAGTCCAATGCCGTCTGCAATATCAGCTCCCGGAAGTTGTAAAGACTGGGTTTGCACAGCAATGCCATTCTTCCCAGGCTCAGCAGCTGTTACCTTTATCTCGTTGAAGACAAACTCGTCGTCAAAAGGAATACATTTCCCATCTACATCTGAGCAAACCTGATAGGAATAGCTTCCCCGAATTATGGGATTGTCACCGATTATTTTTATTTTTTGCCTGAACTCTGCATTGCCTTTAAAGTATTTGATTTCCCCTTCCCAAATCTCATCATACTTCTTCTTTGCATCGACAGGAACAATTTCCCCTATCAATTCATAGCTGGAATTCGGTTCAAAAGCAAACTCCGTAAGCATTGGCCCCAGATCGGGATCAAAATCAGAGGAATATAAATACCAATCCGGGTCGATGATTGCCTTGAATATCAAATCCACTTCATCGCCTGACTTCACTTCCTTTTTCGACACATCATAACTCCACACTGCCGGCTCAAGTATTTGAGCATACAATCCATGAATTACAAAAAATACAACAAACAATACCGACAACTTTTTCATAACCTACTTCAGATAAAAATTATGGGGCAAAGGTGCACTATTTTACAAATTCAATTTGTAACCTTAGTGACATTCAATCCTTCAACCTTAACGCAACATAAACAGGTGTACGACAAAAACTATTACTTGTTCAGCAAGGCAAAGTGTTTATGGAAAAGGATAATGGTTTCGATTCCTTTCAGATAATTGTTGACTCCAAAACTTTCATTTGGCGAATGAATGGCATCAGAATCCAGACCGAGCCCAAGAAGTATGGAATCTAAACCTAATTCTTTTTTGAAAAGTGCCACAATAGGAATACTGCCTCCGTCCTTAGTTGGAATTGGTTTCTTTCCCCAACCTTCCTCGTATGCATTTTCGGCCGCTTTATACGCCAGGGAATCGATTGGAGTCACAGCTGGTTCTCCACCGTGATGTGGAGTCACTGTTACCTTTACCTGTGGCGGAGCAATGGATAAAAAGTGGTCTGTAAACAGTTTGGTGATTTCTTTGCTGATTTGGTTTGGTACCAATCTCATCGATAATTTTGCATATGCTTTTGACGGCAAAACAGTTTTGGCTCCTTCGCCTGTGTATCCTCCCCAGATTCCATTCACATCCAATGTTGGCCTGATGCCCAATTGCTCGAGGGCAGTATATCCCGATTCTCCGGCCAGGGCATCAACTTCCAATTCCTTTTTATATTCTTCTTCGCTGAAAGGGGCTGTGGCAATTTTAGCTCTTTCTTCAGCAGACAAATCCACTACTTTATTATAAAATCCAGGAATGGTAATTCTGTTGTTTTCATCCGTCAATGACGCAATCATATCACACAATATATTGATTGGATTACCAACGGCGCCACCAAAGGTACCTGAATGCAAATCCTTGTTTGGCCCGGTTACTGCTACTTCCAGATAACTTAGTCCTTTCAATCCGGTAGTAATGGAAGGGTATTCCATAGAAATCATACTTGTATCGGAAATAAGGATCACATCGGAAGCAAGTTTTTCTTTATTGGCAACAACAAAAATTCCCAGATTCTCGGAACCTACTTCCTCCTCACCTTCAATCATAAATTTCACATTGCAATAAAGGCTATCCAGATTCGACATGGCATCGAAGGCTTTTACGTGTGCATAAAGCTGCCCTTTATCATCTGCAGATCCCCGCGCATAAATTTTCTCATCTCTAATCTCTGGCTCAAATGGAGGCGAGTCCCAAAGCTCAATTGGATCAACCGGCTGTACATCGTAGTGGCCATAGATCAAAAGAGTCGACAGTGCAGGATCTATGATCTTTTCGGCATACACAATTGGATTTCCTGCCGTTTCACAAATTTCTGCCTTATCCACACCTACTTCTTCAAATTTTTCTTTAAGAAATTCAGCAGTACGGACAATATCACCTTTTTTAGTACTGTCAGAGCTTATTGATTGAATTTTAAGCAATTCAAATAGTTCTGATAGAAATCTGTCTTTGTTCTGGTCGATGTATTTTTTGAATTCTGTGTGCTCCATTATGCTATTTTTTTATAAAGTATACTTGTTTTTTCCTCATTTATAGACCAATAACCTAAAAACGGCTCTGATTTGAGATGCGCAAGATATTAAATAGGAAATTGAATAACTAGTGTCTGTCCATAATGTCCGATCTCTGCGTTACGACCGCCTTGCCAGCCATAGCCGTCAGTCTTGTTTCTTAAAAACTCATCCCGATAGCCATCAGGACTCCGTTTTTAAGAAACTACGCAAGCCTTGGTCTCGAACATTCTGAACAAACTCTGACTT
>JAUUZS010000243.1 GCA_030589835.1 Cyclobacteriaceae bacterium | reverse complement strand
TGCAACGTGATTTCTGTTTTGGAGGGAAGTTCCTGAAGTACCTCACTTTTCCTTCTTCTCAAAATAAAGGGTTTGATAAGTTTTTGAAGATGATATCTGGCCTCTTTGTCGTTTTCCTTTTCTATGGGGATCAGGTATTTTTGCTGAAAGGCCGCATTTGTACCCAGTAAACCGGGATTGATGAAATTGAACAAATTCCACAATTCTCCCAAGTGGTTTTCGATTGGCGTGCCTGTCGTGACCATTTTGAACTGACCCTGGAGTTGCATCACTGCTTCTGATCGTTTCGTTTTACTGTTTTTGATTGCCTGAGCCTCATCCAGGGATATGATGTTCCAGGCCGTTTTTTTGAATTCGTCTTTTCTGGGAGTAATGATGCCATAACTGGCAATGACAACATCGAATGGCCCAAAATTTTGAAAGTCGGTTTTTTTGTTCTGGCTGTTGAGTTGGTGTACGTTCAGTACGGGTGCAAAACGCATAATTTCACTTTCCCAATTGGGAACTACAGATGCCGGGGCAACGATAAGGGAAGGCCCGGCTTCAGCCTTAAAAATCAATAAAGCAATGGTTTGAATTGTTTTTCCCAGGCCCATATCATCGGCAAGGCAGGCACCGGCGCCGATGTCATACAATTGGCACAGCCACTCGTAGCCTGTGGTTTGATAAAATCTCAGGTCGGCTTGTAAGTTGTGCGGAACCGGGGAGGAATGATTATAGGCGGTTTCAACTTTCTTTTTTTGCTCTTTCCATGCTTTATCTGTTACCGTGTTGGTGAGTACCTGTTCGATATCTTGAAATAGCAGCGCCGTTAATGGATTTAATTTTATTTCCTTTTTTTCGGTACTGGTATACCGGTTCAGTTCATCGAGTTTTTTCTTTAGCGCCGCTGTCAGGGCAATGAATTCCCCATCGCCAATTTCGATGAAATCTCCGGTGCTTTTTTCATTATTCAGTTTTAGCAGCTCCTCAAGTTTCATCAACACTTTATTGTTGACCTTTACCTCGCCATTTATATTGAACCAATCATTCTTTTTGTGGATGCTCAGCAATAAATTGTCCGGCTGAATTAAGGAGCTGATCTTTAATTTTTCCCCTTTCGGCCATTCTATAATCACCTTATTGTTGAGTGCCTTCAGCTCCAACAGGAGTTGTAGCGAAAGTTGCAGTTCATTCAGTTCCCATGTATTGGAACCATCGTCATAGGTACGCAACACTGCACAGGCATCAAAAAGAGCTTTTATATTTTTTGCTTCTAATTTCAGGTTCCTGTTAATGATGCACTTTTCCCCTTTAACATTGGAGTATATTTTATCTTTTCCCTCCTCCGGTTTCAGGTAAATCGCTTCGTTTTTAATGGGTTTAATGAATAGCTGAACGCTGAATCCATCAGCGACCGGCAACAGATGGACACATGGCAGGTTTTTACTGTTTATTTCCTTGGTGCTTCGCTTGTCTCCTGAAACTTCAGATTGAACGTCTACTGTCCCCGACATCACATTCAATACGCTCGCCAATCTTTCCTTGCTTTGCCGGGGCAGCGTGACGGCATTGCCATTTAAGGCTTTATGAATTTCCGCCAATTCCTTTGTTACCTCAAGTATTCTGTACCGGGTGGGATTGATTTCCTGGATAAACATGCCTGCATCTTGAATTTCAGGTTCGATCTTGAGCACGATGTCCCCACCCTTCTTTTCCACTATAAGGATTGGTTTTTCTAATACAAAGTCACAGCGCGTTTCAGGCGACGCCTCCAGGAATATGTGCGGATGACCGGCCAGGTGTTTTGTCGCTTTATTCATGTTGATCCCCCACTCTTCCTGGGAGCCCCAATATCCTCCATAAGAAGAAATTTGACGGATCGAACTGATAATCGGTAAGTCTTCGGCAATGGCAAAATCCGGAGCGCCTTCTTTGCTCAATCGTTTTAAGGCCATTCTTCTCCCTTTGCTCCATTTGTTGGTTTTACCCAGGTTTTGCTCCACAGGCCTTAACTCATGTGTCATTTGCGAAAACATCCAAATGATGCGTTTGGTGCTTTTACCAACTACTGCTTGCTTCTTTCCGGTAAAATAGTTGCTTTCCAAAGCCGAGAGCACTCTGGCCCAATCTTCCTCTTTTTGGTATCTTTCGACCAGAGGAACCCAATTATTAGCTTGCCTGATACGATCGAGTTCTCTCTTGGTTGAGTCCGATACTTTATCTGCTTTTGATAGCAGTTCGTTCATTTCGAACCAGATCCATTTATGGAGGGCTTCGTCAACTACATTCAATTTTTGCTTTAATAGTTTTATATCATCCGGGCTTATTTTTTCATTGATCCAAAACCTGATGAGCATCGTTAAAAAGGTAGCTTCCGGATACGCATTGTTATTTGCCTCCAATAGTCTTTTGGCTTCCTGATTTTTGTTTTGCAGGAAGTAAAGCAAGGGTCGAAGCAGAAGGTTTAATGCTGATTTAGTTTGGCTAAGATAAGTATCTGCTTTTTTCAAATTTTCTGGTTTGCCTTCGGTCAGCAATGCAATGAGATGTAAAACACCATACAGGCTTCCATGAAAATAGCTTCGCTTTCCGATATTTTTTCTTGCCAGCTTTAAGCTAGTCTCAAAACAATCAATAGCGGGGACAATATTGCCGGTTAAGAATAGATTAATCCCCTCTATACTTACCTTCATGAGGGGATTAGGATAAAGGGTTAAAATAGCTTCTACTTCAGTAAAATTACCAGACCAAAGCATTGATTCTATATAAAATGAAATAAGCTGGTCTTTGGGGACGCTGTTTTTTTGAAGCAATTCTTTCTTTATGGCAGCTAAAAACAGGCTTTCCTCCACTGTATATGCTGAGCATTCAGAAATTAAGTAAGCCAGGCTCTGAATTCTGATGTGGGGATGTAAATTCTCGAAAGGATTTGAGGTGAAGTTTTCGTAAAGAAAGGGGTAGAGATTAAGTTTGGTGATATCAAATCTATAACTTGGCTTGGCTTTGAGCGCGAGGATTTTTCTGAACGCATTGGTAAAGGCAGGTTCATAATTTTGATGATAAGCGACATATAAATTGCGTTTATGCCGGAGTTCATGATCTCCATAATAGTATTTTTCAGTAATGGGGAAAATATCATTAATATGCTTCCATACCTCTTCGAAATATGACTCTTTGATGAAAGAGCTTAATACCACATTTCTTATCGCCGGATTGATGGTCATCATACTTTGATCGGAATAGAGTAGGTCTGTGGCTTTGAATTTAATGCACATTTGACTCACCTCGGCCTGGGAAAGATAAACTTTTGACAGCCTTAAAATTCGCTGTAAATCTTTTTGGCTAATCACTTCATCCAATGCGACCAATATCTGGTAGGCGCATCTCCCCTCCTTAGTCAATTGTTGATATGCCTCAAGTAATGCTTGCTTGTTGATCATGCTCTTTAATATATTATGTATTCAGATGCGGAAAAAATTACACTGGGGTGCAAAGAAAAAAGTTAAAAGGCAAAAATGCTAATATAATTTTTTAGTTTACTTTGGATCTTAAAATGATGCCATGAATTATATTAATAGCCAACTCTTTGACATATTTCGCAGGAGGATCGAGCGTTATAAATATGTCCATTAAGGGCATTTTTAGCGAGGAGCCAGCATGCAGGGCGGGATTTTACTTGCCGAACAGATTGTCAGAATTTATTACTCGAATGACCCCACTTGCCTCACAGATCGTAACCAGTGGCTGGAAGCTTTCCACAAAAAAGCGATCCAAGGCAGATGCCATTTCACAATACCTGCGGCCACAGCAATATGTCCACTCTGCGGTTTTTGAGTTTCCCTTCCCAGGTTGAATTGTCATACACGGGATTGTGCAATCCAAAGTCTTTGATCTCCACCATTTCCTGCCGGATATTATTTAGTAGCAGTTGCTCCATGGCTGCCTGACTGCGCATCTGAGAAAGCCACTCATTAAATTCTACCCCGCCAATATTGTCGGTATGGCTGTGAATGGTCATGTTGAACTGATCGATATTTGGAATGTTTTGTAGGAAGTTTTTAATATTTTCCCTTTGGCCTTCAGTAATATAATCACTCCCTCCCCCAAAATAAATACTCATCTGGTACTCGGGTTCCTGCGAATGGCCGGCTAGACATATCAATAGAAGGTAGCTTATGGTTAACAATCGGAGCATATCCTAATAAACGGAGCGAGGCAAGGCTTGTTCAATGAATCTGAAGGAAGATTTATAAAAAAATGAAGGGATTGATGGGAGATTGAATAGTGATTGAAGGGATAGAAAAGATTGATGGGGGATTGAAATTGGGTAAAAACCATCTCAAATCAACCTCATTTAGCACATGGTTTTGAGCGCTTGTTGAAATCAGTGAGAAGAAAACCAGTTTAAGATGTGGAATGATTAATAAATAATCCATGAATCAATTATATTAGCAATTCACATCCTGCAACCATATTTTTTAGAATACAATAAAACCTGAAATGAAAAAACTCATTCTATTTTCAATATTGGCAGTCACAGTGATGCATTGCAAGGAAAGGCAAGCACAGGAAACGGCAGAGTCCAGACCAAATATCATCTTTATCTTTACCGACGATCACGCACTTCAGGCGATTAGCGCCTATGGTTCGGTGATCAATCAGACTCCAAACATTGACCGGCTGGCAGATGAAGGGATGATTTTCAGAAATTCATTCTGTACCAATTCAATCTGTGCACCAAGCCGGGCGGTGATCCAAACCGGAAAACATAGCCATCTGAATGGGGTCATTGATAATAGAGAAGTTTTTGACAGTGCCCAGGTTACGTTTCCGAAATTATTGAGTAAGGGAGGCTATCAAACCGCCATGATCGGAAAATGGCACCTGAAAAGTGAGCCAGTAGGATTTGATTTCTGGAAGGTGCTTCCCGGTCAGGGAAATTATTATAATCCAGATTTCAGAACACCCGATGGCATAGAACGCATAGAAGGATATGTGACGGATATTGTGACAGATGTTTCACTGGAATGGCTCAAAAATGGACGCGATAAAACCATGCCATTCATGCTCATGACGCAGCAAAAAGCGCCTCACCGACCCTGGCAACCGGGGCCAAAGTATCTGAATATGTATGATGATGTGGAGATTCCTGAACCGGCTACCTTATTTGATGATTATAGCAATCGGGCGAGCGGAGCGCCCTTACAAGAGATGGAGATTGATCGTCATATGCGTTTCTCGTGGGATTTAAAGGTAGAGCCGGAACCATCAGATTCGGTAGGCTATAAGGTTTGGAATAGAAGGATGAATCGGTACACCCCTGAGCAACGGGAAGCCTGGAATGCTGCCTATGAACCCAAAAACAAGGCCTTTAAAGAAGCAAATCTGGAAGGTAAGGATTTGGTGAGGTGGAAATATCAGCGATATATAAAAGATTATTTGCGATGTATTGCATCGGTCGATGATAACATCGGTAGGTTGTTGGATTACCTTGAAGAAAGTGGTCTTGCCGAAAATACAATTGTGATGTATAGCTCCGATCAGGGATTTTATCTCGGAGAGCACGGCTGGTTCGACAAGCGGTGGATGTATGAAGAATCCCTTCACATGCCTTTGGTGGTCAAATGGCCTGGCGTCATTAATCCGGGATCGGTCAATACGGATATGGTTCAGAATATTGATTTTGCGGAAACATTTCTGGATATAGCGGGATTAAATATCCCGGAAGAAATGCAGGGAAAGAGCCTGGTGCCTTTGCTACAGGGAAACACTCCTGAAGATTGGCGAAGTTCCATTTACTACCATTACTATGAATACCCCGGGGCGCATATGGTTCAGCGGCATAATGGTGTGCGGACAGATCGCTATAAATTGATCAATTACTATCAGCTTGGTGAAAAGGAATTGTTTGATTTGGAGGCTGATCCACAAGAGATGAAGAGTGTTTTCAACGATCCTGAGTATGCCAAAATTCAGACACGGCTGGAACATGAATTGGAGCGATTGAGGATAAGCTATCAGGACAATACGATTCCATAGGAAGATTGAATAAAGATTGAAAGAAGATCGATAAATGTAGGACTTATAAATCTCCGATCAATGTTATTTGGTTTTAATACATTTTGAATAAAAATTTGTAATGAGCAAGTGTAATGACTGCTCAATAATTAAATAAAATATGAAAACAAAAATTATTTTACTTGGACTTATATTGACTTCATACTTTGCCTATGCTCAAACTAGCAATGAACAGGGCGAGGATTTTCTGGATTTAAACAAACCAGAAAGATTGGAATGGTTCAAGGATGCCGGCTTTGGCATGTTCATTCATTTTAGTTTTGACAGTCAGCTTGGGGTAGTCATCAGTCACTCGATGGCCGGAGCATCACCTGATTACCTGGATCGCTTTATTAATGAGCTTCCCCTTACCTTCAACCCAAGCAAATTCTCAGGCGAAGATATTGCCATCCTCGCCAAGCTGGCTGGCATGAAATACATCGTGTTGACCACAAAGCATCATTCCGGATATTGCCTTTGGGATACGAAGACAACAGATTTCAACATCATGAACACGCCTTATGCCAAGGATCTGGTCAAGGAATATGTGGAGGCTTGCAGGAAATACGGACTTGGAGTAGGGGTGTATTATTCACCTGAAGATTTTCATTTTCTGCATCAAAATGGTCAG
>JAUUZS010000257.1 GCA_030589835.1 Cyclobacteriaceae bacterium | reverse complement strand
TGATACCATAGAAAGTGCAAAATCTGCAATGGGAATTACTTTTTTGCATTGGGGAATTCATGCCTGGGCTATTTATGCAGTTGTAGGATTAGCATTGGCATTTTTTACTTTTAATCTTAAGCTACCACTAACGATTAGATCTATCTTTTATCCCATTTTTGGAGATAAAATTTATGGATGGCTTGGTCATGTTATAGATACTGTTTCGGTGATAGCAACAATATTTGGACTGGCAACATCTTTGGGGTTTGGAGCTCAACAAATAAATGCAGGGTTAGCATACTTGTTTGATATGCAGTATTCCACTTGGATGCAAATTGTATTGATAATTATAATAACTGCTCTGGCAACATTGTCTCTTATTTTAGGGCTCGATAAGGGAATCCGAAGATTAAGTGATTGGAATATGCGCCTGGCAGTGATTGTACTTATTTTTGTAATAGTAGTTGGTCCTACACTATTTATTTTTAAGTCTTTTATTCAGAATATAGGCTATTATTTAGGTAACTTCTTTGAATTAAGTTTGTGGATAGAAGCCTACACAGGGGTAGGTGAAGAAGAAAGTTGGCAAAACAAATGGACAATTTTTTACTGGGCCTGGTGGATAGCATGGTCACCGTTTGTTGGGATTTTTATTGCCAGAATTTCAAAAGGAAGGACAATAAAAGAGTTTATTTTGGGCGTAATGTTGGTTCCAACGCTTTTAACTTTTTTATGGTTAAGTGCTTTTGGCGGCTCAGCACTATACCTTGAGATTGAGGGTATAAAAGGCATCTCTGAAGCTGTAAACGAGAATGTTGCTACAGCAATCTACAAACTTCTCCAGCAATTTCCATTTTCATTTATCTCTTCGTTCTTAACCGTTTTTCTTGTGGCAAGTTTTTTTATAACATCATCAGATTCTGGTTCGAGGGTTGTCGATGCACTTACTTCAGGCGGAAGACACGACTCTCCTGTGGGGCAAAAAATATTTTGGGCATCAATGGAAGGAACTGTTGCTGCAATTTTATTAATCGGTGGTGGTCTTACAGCACTACAAACTGTAACAATAATAACTGGTTTACCCTTTGCAATTATTCTTATAGTTCTGTGTGCAAGTTTCTATAAGTCACTTCAATCTTATTATAAAAATCATTTTCCACCCTCAAAAAAGGAATTAACCTTAGGAAAAAAATCAAGTAGAAATAGTGAAAAATAATTATGCCGTTTTAAAGAAATTAGATTTATCACCGGGACTTTTACTCCCAATCAATTTCAATTTTTGCGGGTTCCTCCATATCCTTACCGATATAAAAGCCCGGATGGGGTGGCTGATTGTAGGCTACGTTTTGCCAGGTGACCGATAAACGATAAACCGGATCGTGCATGAGTGTGATAAAGCGATGTTTTGTGGGTATAGTTGTTGTGTATATCCTTAATTCATTGTTGTCTTCCGTTCTCCAGATTACTTCCTCTCTCCAGTCACCAAAAATATCTGCACTCAAAACCGGAGTTGCTTTTGTCCCATTGTTAGCACAACATCCATGGGCAACAAGCAAGGTGTCCTGTTTGCTGTTTTCCCAATCCCATTTCATGATCACATTGCGATTGAGAAGCTCCCTTTGCAAGTCACCATCCCACCATACTGCAAAATTACATGACTTAGGTTTTGTCTGAGAGATAAGCTCACCTTTTGCACTAAATATCCCTTCAATGTTTGCCCCATTCACCCAACTTTCATTGCCGGGATATCGTGGATCGATGTTAATTGAGTTGCCTCTGCCGGGCCCTTCACCATCTTTTCCTGCTTTTACCGAAGGTTTTTTCCATAGAATTTCACCAGTTTCCGCATCTCTGAAATGAACGCCCGCATCATCGAAACGCTCCTGAATATCAAAAATTTCCATGCCTGGTCGGGTAGGATCAAGATCGGAAAAGTGGAGGGCATCGCCATGCCCCAAACCTGTTGAGTAAAGGCCTGTTCCATCATCATCGATCACCGCTGCACCGTAAATAATCTCATCCCTTCCATCTTCATCTACATCGCCTACACTTAAATTGTGGTTTCCCTGTCCGCTGTATGCATCATTTCCCGGAGTGCCGTCTTTGCTGTCAAAAGTCCAGACTTCAGAGAGCTCGCCATCCCGCCAGTTCCAGGCAGCAAGGACTGCCCTTGTATAATACCCGCGACACATTACAAGGCTTGGCCGTTTTCCATCCAGATAGGCTACGCATGCAAGAAAACGATCCACCCTGTTGCCGTAACCGTCACCCCATAGCTCATTCAATTGTTGATAAGTAGGCGTGGTGGTTTCGGGGTGACGAGGTGGATTATAGTTCGTTGTAGCCAACTCAGCACCCGTTTCGCCATCAAAAATTGTTAGGTACTCCGGGCCAGACAAAATATAGCCGCTCGCATCCCGCTCTCTCTGTTTCCCATTTCTTCCTTTATAACTAAGCATCGTCCCCTCAGGATAAACATATATGGCCTTTGGGTCGCCAATTACTTTCCCCTGGCCGTCAATTGTGCCATCTGCCGTTTTGCAAGCCACCTCGGCTTTGCCATCGCCATCGAGATCATACACCATAAATTGTGTGTAATGAGCACCCTCCCTAATATTTTTGCCAAGGTTAATGCGCCATAACAGCGTGCCATCAAGCTCATAAGCTTCCAGAATTGGCTCACTTGTCATTCCGGAATGGGAGTTGTCATGAGCCCTTCCGGTTTGGTGAAGCACCAATTCATATTCACCATCTCCATCCAAATCAGCTACGGAACCATCATTTGGTTTGTACCCTTCAGGAGTTTGAAGGGGGATCGAAAAATATTGTCTTTCTGGAGTATTAGCCGCTAATGTAAACTGCTCTATGTTTTTTGATTCTTTTTTATCGACAACTACTTTTATGGAATACCTATTATCCAATTGAAAATCGACATGGTAATCCGTAAAGTTGGTCCCGTGGGCTAAAGGTTCTTTATTTAGTTTGATGGATTTCTGGTTCCCGGTGGTTCTATACAAATTGAATGTGATGTCCTCCGGATCGTTTCCCAACACCCGCCAACTTACAAAGGCAGTGTTTGCAGAGCTTCTTACGGCAACCAAACCTCTGTTCAGGTTTTCCATTTGTCGCTGAGCAGAGCCGGACAAACACGTTAACATCGCAAAAATATATAGGAGCGCTTTCATCGTTATTACTTTAAATCTACACTACGAAGATAAATCAAATTGGTACTAAATATTTGTTACGACCAATCCTTCAAGGGTTTTTAGCATGATTTATCTTTAGGGCACCTCTAATAACTCCATTTTGTTTCCAAAAGGAATTAATAGAGGTCCCCTTTAGTTTTGATAATAAGAAGGCATTAGAAAGGGCATCCCCGCCTTTTCCAGAAGGCAGGCTTCAAGGATTTCGCTCGAAGAATCCTCTTAGGATTACTGGCTTTGGGTATTTCTTTTCAGTTAACTATCAATGCGATTCATCGGTGACGATGACTAACCTGCTAATAGTTGATTTGTCTTATCCAGGTTAAAATATTCCGGATCGAAGTCTTCGCTCATCCATTCTATAAATTCTTTGTACTCCGGGTGTTTAGGATTCTGAATCACCTCAATCATATGCATATATCCCCATGGGCCTCCACAATCTTCAGGAGGACAACTTCGTTTTCCATTCAGGCAAATAGCGCCATGAAGTAAAACACCGTTATCCTTTTCTATTTCCTCTACTATAATTTGGTGTTCCCAGGTATCGCCAAAATCGTAGGTGTATTTTATGTTCGACCCTTTTCTTTTTAACACCCCCTCCACAGTGATTTCCTCCATATCAATCCCCTTTGCTTTGCCAAACCCCATAAAGTCGTCCTCTTCTTCTCCGTGAACAATGGTGTAATCCTTATTTTTAAAATCAAATAAGTGTGCATTTTCCCAGCCCATCACACACTGAATGACTTCGTGCAAATCTCCAAAAGTAGCCTTGCCATTTATCTTAATTCTTCTCCATACAGGAGGTTTTACTCCAGCAAGTGTAATTTTTAGTTGATATATTTTTGTTGGCATGTAATTCGTTTTTTTTCAAAGATAAAATTATTTGGGGGTATTATTTAGTGTCTGAACGGAAACTCTGCAAAAGAAAAAATGGATAATCCGATCGGCCTTGCGAAGTCTTCGAAAATCAACCCGAAAATTAACTCAAAATAAATTTGCAATACAGAAATAAAAGCTGCTAATTGCATTATTTAATAGAGTTATTAAATATGTCTATTAGCACGAGGGTAAATATGGAACAAGCCATTCTGGAGGCCGCCACCAAGCTGTTTTTGGAAAAAGGATTTAAGGCCACCTCCACCACGGAGATTGCTAAAGTGGTTGGGTGCAACCAAGCCTTGGTTCATTATTATTACAGAACAAAAGACAGGTTGTTCGAGGCTATTTTTGAAAAAAAGATGAACGTGTTTTTTGGCAGTTTGCTGAAGATTAGTCATGAAGACCTACCCTTTGAAGAAAAATTAACTAAGCGAATCGAGTCACATTTTGATGCGATAAAAGATGATCCAAAACTCCCGTTATTCTTTTTTAATGAAATCAGTACCAACCCAAAAAGATTGGAAACGCTAAAGTCCATACTCGGAGATCTTCCCCAGGTCGTATTTGCTCAGATGCAAAAAGAATTGAAAGACGAAATAGATAAAGGAAATATCCGACAAATAACTGTCTATGATTTGATGATGACCATTGTCTCGCTAAACATTATTGTGTTTTTAGCCGAACCAATGTTCAAGACGATCACCAAAATATCCGATGCGCAATTCAAGCAACTTCAGGAACGTAGAAAGCAAGAAAATGTCCACATCATTTTAAAGAGCCTAAAACCATGAATGTCATCCATCACATATTTCTAAAAACGATTTTTAGTAAAAAAATATAGCATTATGAGAATCATTTTAATGTCCTTTTTTACCACTATATGCATCTTTTCGGGTGTTGCTTATGGGCAGATAACACTCGAGGAATGCCACAATAAAGCCCGGGAGAATTTTCCTTTGATCAAACAATACGAACTCATCGAGCAATCTAAGGAATATAGCTTGTCCAATGCACAAAAAGCGTTTCTCCCTCAGCTGGATGTCACCATAATAGGGGGAATTATTGAGGGAATGCCCTCCTTTAGCCCTCCGGGTACGGAATCTTCCTCAACAAATTTCAATATGATTTCGATCTTACAGCTCAACCAGGTTTTGTGGGACGGGGGCATTACTAAAGCACGCAAAGGCATCATCGAAGCAAGTGCGAAAATTGAACAGGCAGATTTGGAGGTTTCTTTGTATAGCCTGCAAGAGCGAGTCAATAACTTGTTCTTCGGTATTTTGCTGATCGAAGAGCAAATGCAGCAATTGGAAATCTTAAAATCTACGTTAAACAGAAATATAAAACGAGTTGAGATTGCCGTTGAAAATGGAACGGCTTTCAAATCTGATATTGATGAGATCCGTGTAGAAGTCATCAATGCGGATCAACGAATGGAAGAACTGAGATTTAATCGCTCAGCCTATGTCAATGTGCTGGCTGCGATGATCGGGAAGCCTATTGAAGGGGAGATGAAGTTTGTACGGCCAGAGGTTAACGATTCATACAAAAGTATGGACATCAATCGACCGGAGCTCACCATGTTTCAACAACAGGAATACCTTATCGAAGCGCAAAACAGGATTAATAAGGCGATGCTATATCCCAAGGTAGGCTTCATGGGCTTTGGCACGTTCATTCAGCCGGGAGTAGATTTCGGAGCCTCAGAACTTACTAATATTCTTGTGGCCGGCCTTAGTGTCAATTGGAGTTTGGGCGGCGTATATAAAAATTCAAACAACAAAAAGCTCAATGAGCTGCAGGTGCAAAAAGTCAATGTTCAGCGGGAGACCTTCCTATTTAACACAAATCTTGGTTTGACACAGACTGAAATGGAATTGGAAAAATACCTTGCGCTCATTGATCAGGACAAAGAATTAGTAGCATTAAAAAGCAGCATCAGGCATGCTTATGATGTGAAATATGAAAATGGGGTCAGTACCATGTCAGCCTTGTTGGATCGGACAAATGATGAAAGTGTTGCCAAGCAAAAACAGATCGTTCATGAGATTCAATATTTAATGAAGGCGTATCAATATCTTAACAAATCAGGAAACTAAATTTAATCAGATCATGAAACCGGCATGCCTGCCTGCGGTAGGCAGGGTCGGAGCAAATTATGGACACACAAGGAGATAATTATATTAATCTCCTTATTACAAATTCTTAAAATATAATCACATGAAAATATATAATTCTTTACTTGCTGTCTTCTTAATCATTTTATCATCATGTGGGGAGGAAGAGCGATTGACAGATGCCTCAGGGGTATTTGAAGCAACAGAAATAATTGTTTCTGCTGAAGCGAATGGTAAAATATTAGCTTTCAATATCCAGGAAGGTGACAAGCTAAAAAAAGATCAAATTATCGGATTGGTCGATAGCGC
>JAUUZS010000517.1 GCA_030589835.1 Cyclobacteriaceae bacterium | reverse complement strand
GACACGTAACCTTTGAAATTGGCTTGTTGGATTTTTAGTAAAAGCTCCTGATAAAATTTCTCATTGGCTTCAGCATCTTTAAATGCGTATGTGAGATTTAAAGAATCTAGCTTTTCCCTAAATTCTATACAATGATCACAATTTTCACTGCCATAAATGGTGATTTCTTTTGCTACTTTCGGAGTTGTGTTTCCCGATGTATCAATGCTCTTTCTTTTACTTTCGCAAGCAATGACAACAACGATGCTAACAATAATAAACAGTAATTTCTTAAAGCCGTATTTCATTTTTAGTTTTTATGAATGTCAAATATAAGGGATTTAAAAAAAATATAGCTCTTGAGAGACGTGAGTCACAGGGGAATCGCCTTTAAACTTTTCAGTCATGCTGAACTTGCCTGACCCGAATTTATTTCGGGTTTCAGTATCTGTTTGACCACTATTCAGCCTACATGTTCAACTGAGCCCAAAAAGGCCTTGTTTTTCCATGCTTTTGCCAGGATCATAATTTTGCAGGACTTTGAGATTTATCGGATACGGAAAAAATTATCGACTATTTACAGACTATTGTTGCTGTTTGCAACTTGTACCTGTCCTCAAATGACATTAATAAATATGAGGGCATACATCGTCATAGCAAGTCAGAAAGCATCGTATTTCCATGAAAAGCAACAAATCCTAAAGGGATCAACTTTGTGTCTCCAGGTGGGTTAATCTCAATTTCAAAATCTGCCAGACCAAATAGCCCAGGTACAACGTGAACCTTTTTGCGACTACAAAACCTCATTCACACCCGGTATTGGATAGGGGTAAATACCATCATCGTTTGGCAAAATCGGAGGTGTAGAGTTAGCCCTTAAATTCGCCGGAGCAATTATCCTTTCTGAGTTGATAGCATCGTCCCATGTGATCATCTTTCCTGAATGGGCAGCCATACGTCCCATTATGGCTGTCATGGTACTTTTTGCACCATATTCCGTATTGTTCAAAGGCAAATCTTTTGCTATAGCCTCGAATAATTTATCATGCTCTATCTGAAAGGAGTTTGGATTTTCTTTGTTTCTATACCTCCAGATTTTTTTTCCTGACAAATCCTTAAGGCCCAATCTCATGTCGGCGCTTCCCTTAGTTCCTTGAAAAGTAGCGATACTTTTACTAAAGGTGTTGTTGATAACCCTGACCTGGCCATTGATTATCGAACCATCAGCATACATGTATTCCACATAGAAATGGTCGAAAACATCACCTGTATCCGGCCCTGAAACGGCTGCTCTACCTCCCATACCTTGCGCTTGAATTGGGTAAGCTCCCTTGATCCAATGCATAATATCTGTATGATGAATATTAAGACCTGCCGGCCCTCCTGCCCAAAGCCAGTTGAAGAAATGATAATTTTTGACCTGAAACTCCAATTCTGTTTTTACTGCTGATCGCGGCACGACTTTATATTGCCCTTTCATAAAATAACATGTACTTGAAACGACCTCACCAATCTCACCCGATTGAATGCGCTGGACCAATTCTATAATCCCCGGATCGTATCGATTTTGAAGTCCTACAACAACTTTCAGGTTTTTCTCTGTAGCCAGTTTTCCGGAGGCCAATACTTTTCTTATGCCGGGAGCATCGGAAGCAAGTGGCTTTTCCATAAAGACATGCTTATCTTTATTGACAGCTTCTTCAAAATGTTCCGGACGAAAACCAGGAGGAGTCGCCAATAAAACCACATCTGATGCTTCAATGACATGTTTGTAGCCTTCAAAACCCACAAATTTATTCTTTTCAGGAACGTCTATTTGTCCTTTTATCTCATCCATATTCGACAAATTCTTATGGCTTTTGGTTATTTGATCTTCAAACACATCGGCCATAGCCACCAGGCGAATATTAGGCCCGGCCTGTAAAGCCTGCGCTGCTGCGCCTGTTCCTCTACCTCCACAGCCTACTAAACCTACCTTTATCACGTCTGATCCGGATGCATAAGCACTGCTGTCAATACCTAAAGGATTGATCAATACGGCACCGGTTATTGCGGCAGTATGTTTTATAAATGATCTCCTGTTACTTGATTCTTTTATTTGCATAATATTTGTATTTAAAAATCCCGGATTATAATTCCTTATTTAATATTGAAAATATTTCTGAAATTGATCGATTTTGTTGCTTCGCAATCTTCCTGCAAGATTCATATTCTATTGTAGCTCGTTTTTCCCCTGATGGCAATTCCACTTCCTTTATTTCAACTTCTCCCATGGAGGTTTGAATTGTCCTGGCTGATCTTTTTAATGTCCGCCTGGAGGCCGGATAGCTCCTTACCCCTATTGTTGTTGTATTTTCCAGTAAATAATTGGTGACTTCCTGAAGTTTTTCCCTGGCCACAAATGCAGAAACCAATATTCCCGGGCGACCTTTTTTCATGATGATCTGGGTATAATAAAAATCCAATGCACCTGCTTTCATCAAATTTTCCTGGAAATCACTCCCCAACAACTCTGATGACATATCGTCAATATTAGTCTCTACCATGAAAATCTCATCCTGCTTTTCAGAAGAAGTTTCATAAATAGTAAGCCGCAACACATTTGGATGCTCAAAGATCTTCTCCCCCGGACCATGACCGGTTTTCTTCTCAATCAGTACAGGAATGTCAAATGAGGGATTTAGATATTTCAAAATAGCCGCTCCTGTTGGCGTAGTCATCTCACCTTTCTCTTTTCCCGAATAGGTAGGCATATCCAATAAAAGTTCCTTGGTTGCCGGAGCAGGAATCGGCATTCTTCCATGGTCTGCCATTACAAATCCATGGCCCGTACAAATTGGCGTTGATACTGTTTTATCAATATCTAATTTATCTAAAAGAAATGCAGTGCCTACAATGTCGAGAATAGAATCAATTGCCCCGACTTCATGAAAATGAATTTTATTAATATCTACGCCATGAACCTTGGATTCTGCGGTTCCCAACAAATAGAATATTTTTTTTGCAATTGATTTTGCATTATCTGTCAAATCTCCCTCGTCAATGATAAGCTCAATATCCTTTAAATGCCGATTATGACTATGAGAATAGTTATGCGATTGGGAATGATCATGCGTGTGCTTATGATCTGGGTATTCGTTATGATCCACAATTTTAATGTGTTTACACGCAATTCCGGCTTTACTTACTTCGGTAATTTTCACTTCCACCTTTTCAAGTTTCAGCCTGGTCGGAAGTTGCAGCAATTCATCATATGCTTCCGTAAGTTCAGCCAATGCGCCAAGGAACATATCCCCACTTAGACCTGAAAAGGCCTCTACCTTTAGTAAACTCATTATTTATCCATAGTAAAAACTCCAAATCACAAAATTCAAATATCAAACAAATTCCAATTGATTAAAAATCAAATCTTAAAAATTCGACCTGTTAATTTTCATATTTTAATATTGTTGAGAATTATTTGTGATTTGAAAATTGAGATTTGTTATTTATTGTTTATGATCCTGT
>JAUUZS010000498.1 GCA_030589835.1 Cyclobacteriaceae bacterium | reverse complement strand
AGGCTACTGTAAGACCAACCATTCCATAAACCGCCCAACCATGTATGCCCCAATGGAAAAAGGTTAGTCCAAAAGCCAACTGAGCAGGATATTCACTGAGCCCTTCAATAGCCGGGGGATTGGAATAATGAAGCATGGGTTCTGCCAGGCTGTAAAACATGAGCGCCAAACCAATGCCTGCATTGAATAGCATGGCAAACCATTGCCAAAAG
Organism: Cyclobacteriaceae bacterium; assembly: GCA_030589835.1. The sequence goes on along the minus strand of JAUUZS010000498.1, from coordinate 3,514 downwards.
GTGAATTCAGGTTTTGCCAAGTCCCCGCCTAAGCGTATGTCTTTGTATTTTCCAAAAAAAAGATACCCACAAAATCCAAGCAAAAAGTTGACCGTAAGAATATAAAACCAACCAAACCTTACGGAGATAAAGGTCCTGATATCCAGGAAAATTTGCTCCATTTGCTCGAGCCACATCAATATTGCAAATGTGAACAATATAACTGTGATCAAAGAAACCCAGAAGACAGGTGGGTTTATCTGTTGACCAAATAATTTTTTAACTTTTAATCGTGCATTTTCATTTTGAAGATCCATTAAATAGCTTTTCGTTCTACATCTGAAAAATTCAAACAAAAGAGAACAATGTATGGAACAGTCTAACAAAGCCCGAATAGATCAAGTCATGTTATTCTGCCAACCCGGATGAGCCAGAAAAGTGCCTGGAATTTCAAATATTCAGATACCTATAATTGCAGAAATCCCAACAATTTTAGGTGTCAAAAAGAACGCATCAAGCTTTTGTGAAAAAAAGCGAACATATCAAAAATAAGACACTGATATCCTATTGCAATTTGTTGTTGAATAGAATTATAAGATGTCAAAAATTGAAATTATTTTTCACTTGCCCAAATCCAGGGCTGTATTTATGTTTTTGAATAAACTTATTCTTTAGAATAAACAGGCACATTTTCAGTAGCCATTGCTTCATTTCCAAGCATTAAATCAGCAGCTTTTTCACCGATCATCAGCACTGGTGCATAGATATTACCATTGGTAACATTCGGCATCACGGAAGCATCTGCTACCCATAGATTCTTAACACCATGCACCTGCAGTTTTGAATTGACCACCGCCATATCATCCGTTCCCATTTTACAGGTACAGCTTGGATGATAGGCACTCTCGCCTTCTCGCTTCACAAAGTCCAGAATTTCCTCGTCAGTTTCAACTTGCTTTCCCGGAGAAATTTCCTTTCCAGCAAATTCACTCATCGCCTCAGTTTCGATCAGAGACCTGGATACACGAATGGCTTCACACCATTCTTTACGTTCCTGATCGGTCGATAAGTAGTTGAATAAAATACTGGGATGCTCAAATGGATCTGCTGATTTTATTTTAATACGCCCTCTCACATTTGTGTTCATTGGCCCAACATGAAGCTGAAACCCATGTCCTTCTGCAGGTGCCGAGCCATCATATCGTATGGCAAGGGGCAAAAAGTGGAATTGTAAATTAGGATAATCCACCCGATCATTTCCTTTCACAAATCCCCCACCTTCAAAATGATTGGATGCACCAGGGCCCTTACGTCTGAAAAGCCAATCGAATCCAATAAAAGGAGCCCTCAAAGGATTTAACATAGGGTACAGACTAACGGGCTTAAGGCTTGCCCATTGCACATAGACTTCCAGGTGATCCTGAAGATTTTCTCCCACTCCGGGCAAATCTTGCACTACGGGTATCCCGAGATTTTTCAGATCTTCCCCATTACCAATGCCTGATAATTGTAAGAGTTGAGGGGAATTAATGGCGCCACCGCAACTAACTATTTCACCACCAAATACTTTTTCTAATTTTCTGCCCTTTTTATATTCCACACCAATTGCCCTTCCTTTGTCAAAGAGGATTTTGGTAGCCATGGCCTTTGTAATAACCGTGAGGTTCTTACGCTCTTTTACCGGATGAATATAAGCCCTTGCAGCATTATGCCTCCTGCTTCTGTAAATCGTCTGATCGAATCGCCCAAAACCTTCCTGTTGATATCCGTTGACGTCATCGGTTAATGGGTAGCCAGCTTCCTGCACAGAATTAAAAAAAGCTCCAAATAGTGGGTTTTCACATTTCGGTGTCGAAATCTTTAATGGGCCATCATCTCCCCTGTAATCATCTCCACCAATAAGTCGGTCTTCTAATCGTTTGAAATAGGGCAGGCAATGCGCATAACTCCAGTCCTGAAGACCATCAAGCCGAGACCAATTGTCATAATCCCTGGCATTACCTCTAATCCAGATCATTCCATTGATGCAGCTAGATCCACCCAAAACTTTCCCTCGTGGCTGAAGGATGCGTCGGTTGTTCATAAAAGGCTCCGGATCCGATTGGTAAGCCCAATTATAAAAAGTGCCATTTAAAGGATAGGTCAAGGCTGCAGGCATGTGGATTCTGAAATCCCACCAATAATCGGGACGTCCTGCTTCCAATACGAGCACCTTGTTTGATGGGTCTTCACTTAATCTGTTCGCCAGTACAGAACCTGCTGATCCTCCACCGATAATTATAAAATCATATGTATTGCTCATTTCTCTTATCTATAAGGCGAATCAATTTTTCCCATTTCAACATAAACGGTCTTCAATTGAGTGTAATGTTCGATAGCTGCCAAGCCATTTTCTCTGCCAATACCGGAATTTTTATACCCTCCAAAAGGAACCTCAACGGGTGTGATGTTATAATTATTGATCCAACACACGCCACACTGTAATTGATTTGCTACGCGATGTCCTCGTTGCAAATCTTTTGTAAATACGCCTCCGGCCAAGCCGAATTCTGTATCATTGGCCCTATCTATGACTTCTTTCTCCTCATCAAAACCAAGAATCGTCATCACAGGACCAAATATTTCATTTTTCACCAACTTATTCTCATTGTCATCAGTAAGAAATATTGTTGGCTCCACATAATATCCGTCTTTGATATGTTCATCTTCGGGAATATACCTGCTTCCTCCATAAATCAGTTTTGCTCCGCTTTCAATGCCCTCATTGATGCATTGCATTACCTTATCCATATGCTGCGCAGAAATCAATGCCCCAACATGCACTTCCGGATTCATGGGATCTCCGATCTTAAGCTTTTTTGTTTTGGCAACCAACTCATCAATAAAACTATGTAATATGGAATTGGCTACATAGACGCGTGTTCCGTTGGAGCAAATCTCTCCCTGGGTATAAAAATTCCCCAACATGGCGCCTTGCACGGCTTCACTTATATCGGCATCATCAAAAACAATAATGGGTGATTTACCTCCTAGTTCGAGGGTGACCTTTTTTAGACTTTCAGCAGCTGATGCCATCACTTTTTTGCCCGTACCAACTTCTCCGGTCAGGGAGACCTTGGCTATTCCCGGATGCCGTGTCAGGAATGCCCCTGTTTCGGCACCTCCCTGTAATACATTGAAAACCCCATCGGGAAGACCAGCTTCAGTATATATCTCAGCGAGTTTCAGGGTGGTAAGCGGTGTAAGCTCAGCGGGTTTAAAAATCATGCTATTTCCACAAGCTAGCGCAGGAGCAGATTTCCAACATGCTATTTGAATCGGGTAATTCCATGCTCCAATTCCCAAACAAACACCCAAAGGCTCCCTTCTGGTGAAAGCAAAGGTCTCTCCAAAAGAATAATGATCTCCATGAATGCTGGCAGCAATCCCTGCAAAATACTCAATGGCATCCGCTCCTGAATGTACATCGACATATAGTGCTTCTGAGATTGGCTTGCCTGTATCCAGAACTTCCAATTCAGCTAATTCCTTATTT
>JAUUZS010000476.1 GCA_030589835.1 Cyclobacteriaceae bacterium | reverse complement strand
GCATCATAAATATTAGAAATGAAAAATGGAAGGATGATTTAAGTTGCATTGACGGCGGCCTTGAAAATGAAATAAGTACTTCATATTCCAGGGCATATCTTCGACATTTGATAACAAGCAAAGAAATGTTGGGGGCTCAGATTGCAAGTATTCACAATTTGGCTTTTTATTTGTGGTTAGTAAAAAAAGCCAGACAACAAATCATTAACGGAACATTTGACCGTTGGAAAAGAGGAATGGTGGGTAAAGTAAGCAGAAGATTATAACCAGAATATTGCTGGAGATAAATATGAATAGTAGAAGATAATAAAAAATGAAACGTACATGGCAAAGAATTTTGGCCCACAAGGGAATGATTGAAATTATTCTTTGCGTCTCGGCGTCTTTGCAGTGAAAAATTAAAAATAGATGAAAATACTGGATTGGTATATCCTTAAGAAATTTTTGAAATCATACGTGTTTGTGGTTTTTGTGATTGAACTTGTGGTGGTCATTATTCATATTACCGAGAATAACGAAAACTACATAAATCATGAATTGAACGCCATGCAGATCATTGGTTATTATTTGGACTATATTCCATATATCGCCAATATGATCGCCCCGATCACAGTTTTTATTACTGTAGTTTTTATGACCTCGCAATTAGCTCAGCATTCTGAAATTATTGCTATGCTGAGTAGTGGAGTAAGTTTCAGAAGGCTTATGAGGCCCTACATGATGGGAGCTTTGATCATAGCTATTGTCTCCTTTTACCTTGGCGGATGGGTAATTCCTAATGGAAATAAAGACAGAGTATCCTTCGAATTGCAATACATAAAAGGAACCTATCATTATACAGGCAGGAATATTCACATCAAAATAGCGCCAACCACATTGCTTTATTTGCAAAGCTATAATGTAGGTAACGACGTTGGATACAAGCCAACCCTGGAAACTATTGAAGATGGAGTTTTATTGAATAAACTTCAGGCGATAAGAATGGAGTGGCAAATTAAAACCGGAAAATGGCGGTTGAAAAACTGGAAAAAAAGAGAAATAAATGGAATGGAAGAAATATTTTCGTATGGAAAAACTATGGATACAACGCTTCAGATTTCTCCTAAAGATTTTGCCAGTGATTATAGCAGGTTTGAGACACTGACTATGAATGAGTTATATGAATATATTGGTGTGTTGAAAATGAGGGGGGCAGACGATTTAGAGGTGTATGAAATTGAAAAATACATCCGCTTTACCGCTCCATTCGCTGCATTGATCCTGACCTTTATCGGATTGGGAGTTTCTGCACGAAAGGCGAGAGGAGGCGCCGGTTTTCAAATTGCATTAGGATTTTTATTGGCTTTTATCTATATCATTTTCTTTATTTTTTCACGCACATCAGCAGAAGCCGGAAGCATTACACCGATTATTGCGATATGGATACCTAATGTTATATTCACTTTAATAGGGATCATAATTTACCAAACTGTCCCCAGATGACGTCATTGTTCAAGGATTATCTCCATTTACATTTTTTAGTTCTGATTTGGGGATTTACGGCGATTCTCGGATTGTTAATTACCATTCCTCCTGTAGAAGTTGTTTTTTACAGAACATTGATTTCCGCTGCAGGATTGGGTATGCTGATGTTCGCCAATAAGTTATCATTTGGCATAGGCAGAAATGAAATTATATACCTACTATTGACGGGCTCACTTATTGCAGGACATTGGATTTTGTTCTTTGCTTCCGCCCGGGTTTCTACGGCTTCTGTCTGCCTTGCGGGTATGGCGACCACATCATTCTGGACCAGCCTTTTAGAACCGCTCATGCTAAAAAAACGGATTAAATGGTATGAAGTTTTTCTTGGGCTAATTGTTGTAGTTGGTTTATATGTCATATTTCATTTTGAATTTGATCATGCTTTCGGATTGTTGTTGGCATTGGTTTCAGCTTTTCTGGCTGCACTTTTTACGGTTATAAATGCACGATTTGCAAAGGTGCACCACCATCATACGATCACATTTTACGAAATGTCCGGAGCGTTTATTTCTATCGTTCTGTTTTTCCCTTTATACAAAATATTATTTGCTGAAAATCAACATATCAACCTTCAGGTATCCTATTCAGACATATTTTATATATCCATTTTAGCGATTGTTTGTACAGTTTATGCCTATTCTGCCTCCATTGAAATTATGAAAAAGATATCTGCATTTTCCATAAATCTAACTGTGAATCTGGAACCTGTTTATGGTATCGTATTTGCAGTTTTAATTTTTGGTGAAAAAGAAAAAATGCATATCGGATTTTATATTGGAGCAGCTATTATCCTCTTATCCGTCCTAGCCCATCCTTTTCTGAATAAATATTACCATCGAAAATATTTGGAAACAGATAATTTGAGGTGAAGTTTTCAGTGGAATCGCTTATAATATTCAGAATTTACAATTTGGGTGCCCGGGCTGGCTGTCGCTACTCGCCTGCTCCACGCAAACCTACTTAGGGCTCAAACAGGCCGCTCCATCCTTGGCACACGTAGCCTTGGCGAAGTGGACCTTGGCACAACATCTGCTTACCATCAAACATCGGATGTTTAGTCTCACAGTAAAAAAAACAAAGCGCTAAAAATCATGAAATATAAAATTGGTAATCCATGGGCTTATTACTTAAAAGCGATTTCCCCATGGAGCTTTTGCGAAACAAAAAATACTATTTTTGAATTATAATAGCAATAAGAAACATGATTCTACCACAAACCTACCTGGTCGATGGCTTTGTAATGTCAAATCAAAAAATATTGTAGCATTAAATCATTTTAGCATTCACGCATTTTCACTAAAATTACAGCTGAGTCAGAAACATATTTAATATTGATGTGTTTTCTTAGAGCATTATATAAAAATAAATCAGACTTCCATGACAAAAGACTTCCTTCACTCAACGTTTATGGCCTTATGTGTTGGCACATCAATCATTTTTTTGTACCCCATAATGTTTTTCCCAAAAGGAGAATTTGAACTATTCATAAATCAGTTTCATTATCCGGCGATGGATTTATTTTTCAGATATATCACCCACCTTGGAGATGGAAGTCTATTGGCTGTTTTGCTGATTGCATTACTTTTTTACAATTACTCAGCTGCAATCCTTTCTGCCTTCACTATCGTTTTTCAGGCCGTACTAATTTCGATCTTTAAACGATGGATTTTTGCAGGATTAGAAAGGCCATTAGCATTTTTTGGTGAAGCCGTCCCCCTAAATTTCGTTGATGGGGTTGATGTTCACAGCACCAACACATTCCCTTCAGGACACACTGCTACCGGGTTTGCGCTATTTGCTCTGATGTTTATTGTAATCAGGAATCGTGGAGTTATTGTTTCTACACTTCTATTTATGTTGGCCTTTATAGTTGGTTTTTCAAGGGTTTATATCCTCCAGCATTTTGTAATAGATGTGTATTTCGGAGCCATTTTCGGAATCCTTTCTGTGGTGCTGGGATTATATAGTATGAAGTTATTTTTCGATAAAAAGAAACTGGAAACTCTCGAAAAGGCCTCACTACGGACAACGCTGAAAAAAAATAATGAGTGAGTGAGAGAATGTGTTAATGATCTCAGTCAAGGATAAACGGCACCGTATTCTTTAGTCTGTTAAAAGGAGAGTTTATGGATTTTCGATGCTCTTTTGATGACATCACCAAGCAGACAGGTCAAATACTCCGCTACAGGAAATCCGTGTAATCCGATAATTCTGGGATACAGACAAAAGCATGGAGAAACGATGCTTTTTCTGGGTGCTGGGTAAAACCATGCAACTTGCCGTTACTGCTTGACCTGCCTGTCTGGTTTTTTCAGGTCTCCGGCAGCTTCCGGCTTCGGTCTTCCAACTTTTTCACACCTTTTTCATATATTTCTCCCACACCAACTCTGCAGCAGCTAAATCTTCAAGCGCATAACCTACGGAGATAAAACTGGTAATTTCCTTTTCTGTACTTCTCCCTTGCTTTTGATTTCTACATAGCTCAAAGAGATCTG
>JAUUZS010000347.1 GCA_030589835.1 Cyclobacteriaceae bacterium | reverse complement strand
TGTTATCGAAGGCCAGGGGCATACATCACTCACGAATGTGGAAGCATTTTCGGGAGGTAATGGTGCTCTTTCCAACCTGGGAAAATCCTGGGATTTCATGACAGTAAAAGGAAATGAAAAACTGACAATAAGCATTTTTGGGAGTAGAATGAGAAATTATGTCTCAAAACATCCCTTCACGATTTTGAATGATAAAGCTGTGATACAAGCCGTAGCTTGCCTTGATGGGAATGAGGAACCTTTTAATGTTACGATTGGCGAATAAAATCAGATCATTATGAATAGAAGGAAATTTGCAACTAAGGCAGCTTTGGGGATGCTTGGAGCTCCGCTAATGTCAGGTGTTCTGGCTAAAGGCCAACTTATTAATTTACAACCTTTAGCTACAAAAGTGCCTCTTGGTATGGATGCACATGCTATCAGTATGATGAGGTGGAAGGCGCAACAATTAATGGAATATGCTATTGATCTGAACGTGGATTCTATCTTATTCAATGCCTTGAGTTATTTTGATAATCTTGAAGAGGCATACCTGAAGGCACTTCGCAAACTTTTGGAAGCCAATAATATGAGCCTGTATTTTGGCGTTGGAAGCCTGAGTGTTAATTCCCATTCCTATACCGCAAAATTTGGTACTCCAAAAGAATTAATCCTGTCCGGACTTCGTGTTGCTAAAATATTTAATGCAACTTCAATAAATTGTAAAATAGGAAATATTGCTGATCGATATACAGATGGTGGGATCGTAGCCCGGATGGAAGAACTAATCGATGAACTTCGTACTATGCGATCTCAAATCCAAGATGCCGGGATCAAATTTGCTGTCGAGAATCATGCCGGGGATATGCGATCTGAAGAGGTATTGAGTATTGTGGAAACTGTCGGAACCGATGTGTGCGGTGTAATGCTGGATCCGGGAAATTCTGTCTGGGCTATGGAAAATCCGATGCATCAGATAGAAAAGCTGGGCAAGCATGTGCTATGTACCAGTGTGCGGGATTATAGAATCTGGGAATCAGAAAACGGTGCGACTTTCCAATGGACAGCCCTGGGTGAGGGCTCGATGGATTTCCAACATTACACCAAACGGATGTCGGAGCTATGTCCCGGTGTTCCATTACACATTGAAACTGTTTCTAATAGACAGAATGAAATACCCTTTCTTCAGCAGGATTTCTGGTTAGGTTATCCGGATCTTAAAGCGTCCGGACTTCTTGATTTCTACAATATGATCCGATCCGGAAACCCCATAGAAATTCAATCACCTCCTGAGGGCGTTGATGCAAAATTGTTTGCACAGGAACATCAGAAAAAGGAGCTGCAAAAGAGCATTGATTTTTTACGTCAGAATTGTGAATTTTTAAAACCAGAGAAACAATAAACCAAATCAATGATCAGGTACGTGTATTTACCCAGACTGGGCTCGACCAAGCTATATGTCCATTTTCCTGAATTACCCGAACATAATAATATAATACCTCCTCCTCGGAATTGTAGTCATTATCAATAAAACTACCTTGTTGAATCAAGGTAGTTCCCGGATAGATTCTCTTGATGGCCTTACTATTTAGCAGTATTTAAATAGATTTTATGCTATCCACGGATTCAATTTCATAATTAATTGTCGGAGCTTTCTCATTAATGTTTGCCTCTTTATCAGCCCAGGCTCCATTAATTGTCATGTGCACAAATATCTTATCGCCGGTTGTAGCAAAGCAACGTCGATGTTTTAAAGCATCCACAATTCCCTCCTGGCTGATTTCTTTCACCCAGAGGGCTGCTAACCCAACACCAATCCCATTATGATCTCCACTTGCAATAAAACCCATTTTGTGCTTTTTTTCTGCCAATGCATAATCGATATAAGACTTTGGGTTATCAATAGGCGCGTGTCTGGATACATTTATTTCGCGTGGACAACCTGGAAATTCGGCATTTCCCCTGCATTGAAATATTTCCACAATCGACTGATATGTTGAATCATGGACTTCCCAATCTGTTGGATGTACTTCATCTGCAGGATGGTGAGGAATGGTGACACAATCAATTTCATTTTTGTGAAGAAAATCCCATAAGGCCATTGCATCCTTGGTTTCTTTATTATTCACAGAATAAATTTCGTTTTTGTTTCTGATAAATTTTAAAGCCTCATCATTTGAAGAGAAAAAAATATTTTTATGACCTACTCCTGGTTTGATATTTACGTTTCCTCTACCATTAGAGAGGGTCCACTCAAGAGATGGAATGGCTACAAAATTTTCATTGTCGGTATAGAAATCAATCATGCGGAGGCTTTTACGCCAATAGACTTCATTTAGTGAGTAGCCATGATCTGTAATACCCATGAAATCATAACCTTCGGAATACATTCCAAACCTATAATCATCATGAATTGTTCCATCACATCCTGCTGGCCAGCAGCTTGATATTTCTGTATGTTCATGAAGATTTCCTACGAGTAGTGTAAAGGTTTCACCATCGTGCTCCATGGTTTTTCGTTTTATCCGTGGACGGCCACTTAGTATGGGCGTATAATTTTTATTGGGATGGGATTCTTCAACGATAGTAGGAACTAAAGATAGATTAGGTCTTTCTTTTGAAAGCTCAGTTTCTTTATATTCGAATTGATGCAATTCCAGTTTGCTTAATCGGGCTCTAAAATGCTCATTTGGACGATTTGCAGACTCTTTTTCATCCTTAAACCATTTTTCCGGCCTGTTGGCCAGCCACATTCCAGCATCGTTAAAAATCAAAGCAGGATGATTGGTTTGCCCCTTTTGTTTTGTTTCCAGGATAGTTTCCGGTGGAGACCAGCCTTTTTTCAAATCCAGTCTGGAAATTCGATATTTCCAAAATGGATTACCCGTGAAGTCGCCACCACAGTGCGTAACAACAGATAAATTATTTTCGCTGTCTTTAATAAAGGTAGGTAAATGATCGTTTTTTCCATTGAATAACCATTTGCCTATATTTTTATGTTCTTTCAATACACCATCTTCATAACATACCATAGCGCAGATTCTATCGCCTGTAAAATTGTCGCCATCTTCCAGCCTATGTGATTTTCTGTTGTTTTCCCAACTAATCCATAATTTCCCGGATTTATCCATGGCCAGGGCTGGATTGGTATTCATATTGACCCGGTCAGTTAATCCACCGCCAATGGCTACCGGAATGTGATCTATGATTTTCATGGATTTTCCATGGATTTTTTTCATTTCAATATTCTGATGAACGCCATCGGTAATTCCATAGGCAATAAATAAGTCGCCATCTTTATCCTCAGTCATGGCCGGGTTAAACAGGCTGTTTTTATCCCCACTGATTTCAATAATCTTACTCCATCGACCTCCTTCACTTTTTGTTATGCAAATTGAAAAATGCCCCTTATTATATTTTTCCCAGGCAAGCCAAATACGCTTCTTTGTGGAAGTATGCAATACAGGTTTTATATATTTTCCTGAACTCGGCTTGAAAGATACCGGATCATTAAATCCATTTTTAGTAGCTGTAGATACTTCTATGTTCCAATTTGCATCATCAATACTCGTCCAGGCAATCACCGGAAATCCGTCTGGGGCGCATGCTGCTGTAGGATATTCATATTGACCTGCCAGCTTAGTAACCGGACTTTTTTCAACCCAGGTATTTCCTTCGAAGCTGAATGCAGATATATGTTCTTTATTTTCCGGATAAGGTAATCTTCGTAATGAAAACAGCCATGAATGGCCTTGATGATCCGTCACTAAAGAAGGGTATTCTTCATGCTCGTCAACAAACTCCTTGAGGGAATAACTATTTTTTAGATTAAAATTGGATTGCTTTAGCTTGTTAGGATTAAATTTAAACCCCATTGGAATACTTAAAGAAGCGGTAAGCATACCTATATTTTTCACGAAATTCCGTCTTTTCATTTGCTTAATTTAATAGTTCAGGTCTGATCATTTTTATATGCCAAATTACATCACCCCAGTATAACAACATACATAATATTAGATCATTTTAGAATAACGCTGCAAGTCTTCAAATAATGATTGATTAGAAAAAATAGATTTCTCCCTAAATGAAGCTTTAAGAATTCTTGCTATTCCTGTAGGAGCTAAAGACAGGAATAATGATCAACTTGTTAATAAATAACCGGAGCCCTAAAAGTACACTTCTTATTCCCGGTCAGTACTTGTCTTTTTCTCAATTTGTTTTTCAATCAATTGAACATTTGATGAGCTTTCGATGGCCCTAACAGCAATATCCTTAACATTTCCTTCTGCATCACTAGCCTTTTTAGAAAGCTCTTTTACAAATTGTTCCTGTTCCTTGATTTTCTCTTTAAGCAACACAATACTCTGTTCTTTGAGCGCGAGTTCACCCGAAGTTTGCTTATCGGTAAGTTCTTTTTCAAAATTGTATTGCATGGCCAGCTTCGACTCCAATAATTCTTCGGCTTTCTTTACAGCATTTTCCATGTCTTTTGGGAAGTTGTTCGTTCTTGTTCTGAGTTCCTTAAGTTCGGCTTCAGCTTCGGCTACTTTTTGTTTCCTCTCCACAATTTCTTTCTCAAAAGATATTTTTTTCTCATTCAGCTCACGCTCTTGTTTTTCCTTTTTTTCCGTATAGGCATCGCTGTCTTTCTTCCGGTTCAGGTCAAGGGTATAGCGATACTCCTCTTCTTCACGCTCTCGCAAAGTTTTCAATTTTATGGCATTTTCTTTAGCTGAGGCTTCACGCAAATCATTCTCTTTTTTCCATTGTACTTTTTTATCAGCCATTTCATCATCAAAAGTATCTTTGTCTTTTGCTATTTTGGTTTCAAAGTCAGCTTGAGTAGATGACATTTCTAATTCGAATTCTTCTTTTTTTATTTTTTGTGCCATCAGCATAGCTGCCAGGGAATCAGCATTTGCAGTAATTTGGTATAGCTCGTCAAGGTTCTTTTTTTCCAGATTTATGGCCTTTTGAATGTCCGCCAGTTTTTCGTATTCGCTAACAAGTTGCTCATTAAGTTTGTCTAGTTCTTTGGAAACATTCAACTTAAGACCGGCAATGCCATTTACAATTTGCTCGTAATTATTTGAGGAGGCCTTTTCAATGGTCTCCTGCTCTTTTTTTTCCTTCTGTATTATTTTAGGTTCTTCTGTTTTTTTCTCCTGCACTTCTTGAAGAAGTTGATCATATGCATCCAGAATTTCGTTTTTTGTGCTTTTTGGTGTGATTTGCTTTGCCATATCTGTTTAATTGAAAATTACCTTATGATTGTTATTTATTTTACCGACACTCATGTCCGGTT